>MHER01000143.1 GCA_001805205.1 Nitrospirae bacterium RIFCSPLOW2_12_42_9
ATCTCTACCTTCGTGAAGATCTTATTAACTTAAAGGGTGATCCTTATAAATCAAAGAGGGCCATGTACAATTATTTTATTAAGAACTACTCCTTTAATTATGAACCATTTCATAAAAGTTTTACAGTTGAATGCGTAAAACTTTATGAAGCCTGGCAAAGAAAAAGGAGTAATAAGTTTATTGATCCCTTCTATCATGCCCTGCTCGAGGACTCATACTCTGCGCACAGACGTGCCATAAAACACTTCTCTTCGCTAAAATTATCAGGAAGGGTCGTACGGATTAATGACAAGGTCGCAGGATACATATTCGGATTTGGGAGAGGAAATGTCTCCTATGTTCTACTGGAGGTTACAAACCCCGATATTAAAGGACTTTCACAGTTTATATTCCGAGAGTTCTGCAGAGAGATAGAGGGCTATACTTTTATAAACACCCTCGGCGATTCCGGGCTTGAAAACTTACGAAATGTTAAGCTTTCCTATAGACCCTTTAAACTAATCCCTTCCTATAGCGCATATGAAAATGCATAGCGAGCGCAATCCCTGCAGCTTGCTGCAGGGAGCTTCAATTATAAGCATTAAACTTTAAACAACCTTTTCGTAAACAATAATGCTTCCGAGATGACCCATATACATAAGTGGCACAAGGATAGAAACATTAAGAAGAATAAATGCCAATCTTTGAATACCTACGTTCTCTAAGACCCCGGGGTAGATAAAGTACCATAGGGTGCATAATCCCCCGAGTACAAATATCACCATACCATATCTTATCTTCGCGTAAAATATCGGTATCATCGCACCCCTGTATCTCTTCTTCCATTCCAGGATACCTGTCAAATAGGAAAAAGGCACACTGAATGTTGCTATCAACATAATATAATAATACGTTTGATGGAATGAAACTTTTCCAGAAAGTAGAAACAAAAACATGAAAAGTATTGCGACCGGATACAGGCCATTTGTAAAATGAATGCAAATTGAATGAGTATGAATATCTATTACCCCAATCCTATTAGATATGTCCCTTAAGATGATTAATCTCTCCTTCAAAGAGCTTATTGGTTTGCTTAATTCTTCTTCATCCCACTCTTCATCCCAAATGAAACCTTCTCCAGGTAAAACCTTATCTCCAACAAACATCTTGTCCTGGAAATAGTATACTTCATTAACCTCTACAACATTCATTTTTGGCGGATCAGATTTATCATTTATTACAACATCCTTAAGATCAGTCCTAAATGAATCCATAACAATCCCCACAGCATCAGAGTAATCATTTGCTTCTATAAATCTGGCTGCATAAAAACCATTTTTCTTAACTTTGCTGCCTTTCTTAATCAGAAAATTTTGCCCTCTGATACAAACATCAAACTTTTTCATTTGGTACCCCTTTCAGAACTAATTTAGCAGAAGGATAGAAGGCAAGTCAAAGAGTATTACAGACTGAAATTGAGGGCATTAATTAATCTTCTGCGATTGCCTCTTGTTTTTTGGCCTGGATTTTGCAAGAATTAATAAATAGTTGTATGAAACTCTACACGATTTACAGTACAGTAACAATAGCGACTATTATATTAATGACCATAAGTTGTGGGAATGATAGTACATTAACCCAAACTAATACCTCTGATGCACCCACTAATCTTACAGCTACTGCTATTTCCAGGAACGAGATTAAACTCACATGGAAGGATAATTCTTCTGATGAGGATGGTTTTAATATCGAAAGAAAAGAAGGTCCATGGGGAGTTTTTCAAATAATAGCACGAACTGAAGCAAACGTTACCACCTACGATGACAAACGTTCAGGTCTAAGTCCTGATACTACGTACTACTATCGTGTCGCTTATTACAGGGGAAGCGAATTATCAGAATACTCAAAGGTAACCAGTGAGCCTACTTTAAAGAAAGCCATTCCACTTAGAATTATTCCAGAGGCGTATATTATTTTAAAATTCTTAGAGAACTTCTCAACCTACGGCATTACAGGAAAAACTGTAGAAAATGGCTACAGTAAAGAACCCTGGCTGGAGAGTTCAGGGATATGGTATGAAGATTTCACTGTATCTGTCACTGAGGGAGAAGGGGGAGCTTCATATTATACTATAGACGGGACCCTCGCACCGGATTCTTGCAACAACGAGAAATTTGTAATCAAAACCCTGCTCCCCCTTTACATACTACCCGCTTATCCCTGCCCGGTAGAAGGGGAGATTTTGGTGGTCCGTGGAGAAAGGGTAAGTACACTGCGGTTTAGCGAAAATCAGGTAGTGGAGATAGACACTGATGACGACATGGTTATGGATGATACAGTGATCTGCCAGCCAGTAACAGACCCGGACTTTTGTTTATAGCACAATCAAAAAAGAATAGAATAATAAAACTCCTTGAAAATAAAGATTTTTATTATTTTTTAACCCTTCCCGCAGCCAGTTGAAGGAATAGGAGTATGCCTTTTTTATACTCAGTATTATCAATTTTTCGAAGATACTCTACAAACTCTTTTTCCTCAGGAGAGATATAAGGGAGGCCCCTTTCCATTATCTTTATCTTTTTGTCGCCAGGTTCTTCAAAAAAGTATGTAATGGGGACATCCAGGGCATTTGATATGGCCTGCAATCTGTCAGTATTCACATGACTTTTTCCATATTCATATCTCTGTAACTGCTGATAGGTGACTCCGATTGCCTCTGCTAACCGTTCCTGCGATAAACTTAATTCTTCCCTTTTTTCTTTGATCCTTCTCCCGATAAACTTTCTGTCTTTTATCCTGTACATGTGGGCGCCTCATAAAAAGAAATTTTTATGGAGAGTGTAAAACATCTTACAGACGGGAGGCACAAATATCTACAACGTGGGTTTTGTGTTATATTTGACAATTACTAAATAACTGTTGTATATAATTTTACGTGCCGGATAAGGTTAAAATACTAAAGAAATTTGGCAGGCAGGTCCGCATCTTCCGAAAGCAGAAGATGATGTCCAGAGAAGATTTTGCTTTAAAGTGCAGACTTTCTGTTAAGGAGATTGAGGACCTGGAGGCAGGAAAGGTTGATCCGGGATTGAGTACTATATTAATCTTTGCACAGATTCTGAATATCAACCCTGAAGATTTAATACAAAACACCGGGAGGCATGATAATGAATATTACGCCTACAGGTTTTATATCTTGAATATCTTAAGAGGTTTATCTAAAAAAGACCTTAAAAAGGTTATAGCCCTTCTAAGCTCAATTTAATAGTTTTTCGCATCCTTCTAATACTTTGACACGTTCATCTCTTCCATCTTTCCTGTCACCATGAATACTATCCTCTCTGCAATGTTGGTCACCCGGTCAGCGGTCCTCTCCAGATTGTGGGCTGCCCAGATAAGGTATGTTGCTCCCTGGATTGTACTGGGGTTTTCTATCATTATGAGAACGAGTTCTCTGTATATCTGATCATACAGTGCATCCACCTCGTCGTCCTCGTTGCAAATCTGTCTTGCTACTTCTATGTCTCTATCCACAAAGGCCTTCATGCATCTTTCAAGCATTGAAATTCCTTTTGCACTCATCCTCGGTATATCTATGAGTGGTTTTACAAGAGACTCATTCCCGATTGAGATATTTATCTTTGCTATCCCCTCTGCATGGTCTCCAATCCGTTCAAGGTCTGTTATGATGTTAAAGATTGCGGCTAATGTCCTGAGGTCTATCGCCATCGGCTGCTGAGTTGCAATAAGGAGCAGGCATTTATCTTCTATATCAAATCGCATTTTATTTATCAGGATATCTTCCTCTATAAGCCTCTTGGATGTCCCGATATCCCTGGCCTTCAGTGCATCAACAGAATCTTTAAGCGCCTTGCCGACCATGTCTGCCATTTTTAAAACATCATCCTGAACATCTTTAAGTGCCTTATGATATGCTTCACGGGTCATGTGTACCTCCCTTTCTAATTTAACCAAATCTGCCTGTGATATAATCCTCTGTCATTTTATTGGATGGAGCTGTAAATATCTTTCTTGTCACGTCGATTTCAATCAGCTCACCCAGCATAAAAAATCCTGTAAAGTCTGATACCCTTGCTGCCTGCTGCATATTGTGGGTAACTATAACAACAGTATAGTCCTTTTTGAGAGCTGTTATCAAATCTTCTATCTTTGCGGTTGCAATAGGATCGAGTGCTGAACATGGCTCATCAAAGAGGATGACCTCCGGTTCTGTTGCAATAGCCCTCGCTATACAGAGTCTCTGCTGCTGACCACCCGACAGGGCATTTGCAATCGATTGTAACCTGTCTTTTACCTCATCCCACAGGGCAGCCTTCTTCAGACTTTCTTCCACAACCTTATCGAGTATACCCTTTTTATTTATCCCCTGAATCCTGAGTCCGTAAGCCACATTCTCATATATGCTCTTTGGAAATGGATTGGGCTTCTGAAACACCATCCCTATACGTCTTCTAAGATCTGTAACATCAAGGCTCTTTGAGTAAATATTCATCCCGCTGTAGAGTATCTCGCCATCTACACGGAACAAAGGGACAAGGTCATTCATCCTGTTCAGACATCTGATAAATGTGCTCTTCCCGCATCCCGAATGTCCTATGATAGCAGTAACTGCCTTTTTCTGGATTTCAAAGTTTACATTCATCAATGCCTGTTTTTCACCATAGAAGGCATTAACATCTTTGATCTTAAAACCCATTATTTTTAAACCTCACCACCTTATCCTCTTTTGATACCTGTGCCTGATCCAGATTGCAAGGGCATTCATTGTGAAGGTAATTATCAGGAGCACAATAATACCCCCTGCAGCATCTTCAAAGAAACCCTTTTGCGGTCTTGAGACCCAGTTAAATATCTGGATTGGTAAAACTGTAAATGGATCAAAGAGTCCCTGTATGCTGATAAAAGGGAACTCTGATAATACAGGGCTTGTTGGTAAAAAAGCTACATATGTTAGTGCACCAATCGTTATTAATGGGGCTGTCTCACCTACTGCCCTTGACATCGCAAGAATGATCCCTGTCATGATACCAGGGACTGCTGCCGGTAATACCTGACTGCTAATTGTCTGCCACTTCGTGGCACCGAGGGCATATGATGCCTCTCTCATTGATGAAGGTATGGCCCTTAGGGCCTCCCGTGTAGCCATGATCACAATAGGCATTACAAGTATTGCAAGGGTAGCAGCACCTGAAATCACACTCCTGTCCAGACCCATAGCCCGTACAAAAAGGCCGAGTCCAAGGAGACCATAGATTATAGACGGGACACCTGCAAGGTTTGCAATGTT
>MHER01000144.1 GCA_001805205.1 Nitrospirae bacterium RIFCSPLOW2_12_42_9
TATCATGTGGCTGATGAAGGCATAGTCCCCCTTGCTTTTGGGGGGAATGCCTCGCCAGAAACGATTAAAGCGGTCATGTTCTGCTTCATCCGCGCCCCACTTGTCGAGCGAGAAAGGTGGATTGGCAACGACGACGTTGAACTTCATGAGACGGTCTTTTTCCACCAGTGCCGGGTTGGTCAGGGCATTGCACCATTCGATGCGGGCGCTATCCATGCCGTGCAGGAACATGTTCATGCGGGCCAGGGCCCAGGTGCTGCCGTTCACTTCCATGCCGAAGAGGGCAAAGTCCTTGCCGCCCACCTCTTTAGCCGCCTCGACCAGAAGGCCGCCGGATCCGCAGGCAGGGTCGCAGATGCGATCACCGGCTTTAGGTTGGATAAGCCTGGCAAGCAGTTCTGAAACCTTGTGCGGGGTGTAAAACTCTCCGGCCTTCTTGCCGGCATCAGATGCGAAACGCTCAATAAGATAAATATAAGTGTTGCCAATGACGTCTTCTAAGACACGGCTTGGCCGCAAGTCGAGTTGCGGCTTGTTGAAGTCTTCCAGGAGATGCTTCAATAAGCGATTTCTGTCTTTGGTCTTTCCGAGATTAGCCTCGCTGTTAAAGTCAATGTTGCGGAACACCCCCTCCAGCTTGGCCTTGTTTGACTCTTCAATTGCATCCAGAACAATATTAATCAACTCACCGATATTCGCCCTGGTTCTGCGCTCGAAGAGGCTGTAAAAATCTGCATGAAATTGATCTTCTTGGCCTGTGTCCTTGTCCTCATAATTTACGTAGGGCAGTGTAAAACGCTCCCGTTCGAGCTTTCGCCTGATACGCTCATCATTATCACCATACTGCTTCTTATATCCCTCGTAATGGTCTTTCCATACATCCGAGATATACTTCAAAAACAGCATAACAAGGATATAGTCCTTATACTGCGCCGGATCAACCGGCCCCCGGAAGGTATCGCATGCCGCCCACGCTATGCTATTAATTTCCTCCTGCGAAATATTTGTGGCCATGTTATTTCTCCTTCCTGGTCTTGATTGCCTTTAAGGATATTGTATTGATCAATAATAAGCGTTTTCCCTGAAGTTCTGCGAGCAGTTTTTTTTCTTTTTCTATCAACCTGCTTAACCCGACAATTTTATATTGAATAGCCATATCCGGCACGTCTACGGGAAGCCCTTTGAAAGCAGATAAGGTAACAAGAGGCATGTGAGTACCCCGGCGGGCGATATTGTGGATGTATTCCTGTGCAGGGGACTGGTTAATATACCATGCAAGATATTCAGGTAAAATAATCTCATTCCTCACCTTTATAACAAAAAAATGACCTACAGCTACCGTGTTCTGGAGTTCATCAATGATTGGCGCTGCCCAGTTCCGGTGGCCTCTGGAAAGAAAGAGTACGTCACCCTGGTGAATCAGATACTGCTCTGTTGACTTATCAATCCTGACCCGGGAAAGGCCTTCCCTGTTAAGGGTATGATTTTCATCAAAGTCACGAATCTGGATCACCCGGTTAGTGCCATCGTCCGCAGGCTCAATCTTTTTTCTAAACTGGTATCCAATCTGGACATCTGCGATTTCAGTAATCTTCTTTTTCATATGGACTTGACTATATCGATACTTTTATTGAAATATCCATCATACTCAACAAAAATATTACATCTAAGAAAGCTGTTTGTCAAGAAATATTTACATGATTGAAGATACTCAATAATTAATTGTCCTGTCAACGGCTTGACCGACCGCTGTCTCTGTGGATTTTTTCAGACCCCCGATACCAATGCTCGTGAACTCCAGGCCAGATATATTGGCATAGAAGGAGTGTTTTGGGGCTTTAATTTGATAGGGTTCAAGAGAGAAAAGATTTACTGTACATATTATCCCCCAAACAGCCATCTCTTGAAATTCCAGAAATTGAGCAGTCTCTGGATAAAGGCTGTCTGATCTACCTTGATGGCAAGCCTTTCGATCTCTACGCGGTTTTTTTCTATCTCTCTGTCCTGAACCCTTTCAAGACCGCCGTCTGCTATGAAGTGTCTTATCTTATCGAGTTCACCGGCGTCAAGCCATACGCCGTGATTGCCGCACTCATCTATTATTACACCGGATATTTTCGCAAAGTTTTTTCGGTTCATTATCTTGCCGCACCGGACGCATGGGACATAAGTTACAGTATCCTGAGCCGGTTTCCTGATATATTCGTCATCGAGGCTTTCGTCTTTGTAGACGTCAGATTCCCTTGTAGTCCTGTGAAATTCTCCACGGTCAAGCCAGAGACCACCGCAATCCGGACATAATTCGTATTTTTCATTATTCTGAGTGTGAGTTGCAAGTGGCTTCTTGCAACGGGGGCAGCAGGGCGGTATGTCTTCCGTCTGGTCTTTAATATGCCCTCCGCAGAATGGGCATATCATTAAGGCCGTATTAATATCCTTTCCACAATATATACAGATTTTTGTTTCGTACATGTTTAGAGATAATAAATAGGTTACTTACATTGATGCATATTATTTTAATTAAAGTTATTAGCCAATAAGTTAACAAAGGTTGGTCTATATTGCATGCAGAGATTAATTTTCATATACTTAAGGCATTATGGAGCACGGTCATCACCCTAAGATAGCAGGCCACGATGAGCATCACGACCATCCCCACGAGCATGTCCACAGGAGTGTGGAGAAGAAGAGGCTTACGATAGTTGCCGGCCTTACCGGTTCTATGATGGTTATCGAGGGCATTGGTGGATATATAACAAACAGCCTTGCACTCCTGTCGGATGCCTTTCACATGCTGACGCATTTCGGGGCATTAATGATTAGCCTTTCTGCAATCATAATTGCAACGAGGTTTCAGTCTGAAGACAAGACATTCGGTTACTGGCGGGCAGAGATCCTGACAGCCCTTCTTAATGGTATTACCCTCGTCCCCATCGTTGGTTACATCCTGTATGAGTCTTACCACAGGTATCTCCATCCTGAGCCAATCAGGGACACCCTCATGCTTGTTGTTGCATTCGTCGGTCTCATAGTAAATATTGTCAGTGCCCTTGCCCTCTGGGGTGTTGGTAAGGAAGACATTAATATCAGGGGCGCCTTTTTGCATATGCTGGGGGATACACTCTCTTCTGTGGCTGTAATCATCGCGGGTGTGATTATATATTTCACGAACTGGCTGACTGTAGATCCTATTGCCAGCGTCGTTATCAGTATTATGATTCTTATATGGTCTGCCGGACTTATATATGAATCAGTGCATGTGCTTCTTGAGTCTGTCCCAAAGGGAATAAGAGTTGATGAGGTTGAGCGCTTAATCAAAGCTGTGTCAGGTGTGGAGGATGTTCATGACATACATATTTGGCAGATTACGTCAGGTATGTATTCTCTGACTTGTCATGTAATGGTAGGAGATATGAATATTTCAGAGGCTCAGGGAATAGTGCAACAGATCCAGTACACTCTGGATAAACAGTTTCATATAACACATGCGAATGTCCAGTTGGAGCATTCTCTTTAAAGGGATTTTATTAATTATTGACTATTGACTGACCTATTGACCCAATATGAAACTCGGCAAGCTTTACATAGGCACCAGCGGCTGGAACTACGAACATTGGAGAGGCATATTCTATCCAGATGATTTACCGCAAAATAGATGGCTCGACTTCTACTCTCAACACTTTGACACAGTTGAAATTAATTTCAGCTTCTATCGCCTCCCTGAAAAGAAGACCTTTGAAGGATGGTATCACACGACACAAGAACACTTTTCTTTTACAGCAAAGGTGAGCAGGTTTTATACCCACATGAAGAAACTTGCACTCCCTGAGGAAAATCTATCACGCTTCCTTGAGAATGCCACAGGACTCGGAGATAAACTATCTGCCATCCTATTTCAGCTTCCACCCTTCTGGAATGTAAATGTGGAGAGGTTGGCACAACTTGCTGCTTACATGAACGCTCAGAAGATACTTCCTGGCATACGGTCTGTGCTTGAGGTCAGAAACAATTCATGGCTTTCTGAAGATGTATTCAAGGTTCTCAAGGATAACAATATCGCTCTATGTCTTGCAGACTGGCCGGAACTCCCTGTAGATAGCCCCATAACAGCAGACTTTGTCTACGTCAGAAGACACGGCCCATCAGCACTCTACGCCTCACGATATACACAGAAGGAACTTGAGGCCGATGCAGGGATGATCAGGAGGTGGCTCACCTCTGGCAAAGACGTCTACGTCTACTTCAATAACGATGCCATGGCCTGGGCCGTCAAGAATGCATTAGAATTGAAAAAGTTACTCAAACAGGGATAGCGACTATTTTCATATAAATTAATAAATTGAAAAATGGTCGATGTTCTGTTTTTGTTATGTTTTTATCTTTACTTTTTAATAAATACCATCCATAATGTGTCCATTAAATTTCCCCACTGAAAGGAATAGTTAATGTCACTGGCAAAAAATGGTGATACTGTAAAGGTTCACTACACAGGTAAACTTGATGATGGTACAGTATTTGATACATCCGTTGGACGCGACCCATTAATTTTTATGTTAGGGACCGGACAACTAATCCCTGGTTTCGAGGAGGCCATAATAGGAATGTCCTCAGGTGATAACAAAACAATCTTAATCCCGTCTGATAAGGCCTATGGCCCACACCGTAAGGAGATGGTGGTAGCAGTGGCCAAAAATCAATTCCCGGAAGACATTAAATTAAATTTAGGCGAACAGCTTGAGCTAACACAATCCGATGACAAGGTGATAATAGTTTCAATCCTTGAGATATCTGATTCAGCAGTGACATTAGATGCCAATCACCCTCTTGCAGGGAAAGACCTGACATTTGATGTTCAACTCGTAGAAATTACCTGACAAACTTATAAAACATCAACCAAAAGCAACATCAAGTATCATCATCACTACAAAGCCTATCATTGCACCCATGGTTGCTATATCTGTATTTCCATGGTGCTGTGATTCAGGTATCAATTCCTCCACTGTAACAAATATCATAGCACCTGCGGCAAATGAAAGGGCATATGGAAGTAATGCCTGTGAGGATAGTACCACTGCTGCACCGATTATTCCTGCAACGGGTTCAACTATAGCTGATAGCTGGCCATACCAGAAGCTCTTGAGCCGTGACAGCCCTTCCCGTCTCAGGGGCATGGATACCGCAATCCCTTCAGGAAAATTCTGTAGACCGATCCCTATCGCGAGGGCAACAGCACTTGCAAATGTAGCTGAAGACTGTCCTGAGGCAGCAGCACCAAAGGCTACTCCAACCGCAAGGCCCTCAGGAAAATTATGCAAGGTAATGGCCAGGACAAGGAGGGTACTGCGATGCCAGGAGGTCTTTATCCCTTCAGCCATATTCATGGAAAAACCGCTGTGGAGATGAGGAAGAACCTTATCTATCCCACGTAAGAATATTCCCCCGGCAAGAAATCCTACAGCAGGGGGGACCCATACAGGTATATCCTTACCTTCTGACATCTCAATTGCAGGTGCAAGTAATGACCAGTAACTTGCTGCAATCATCACACCTGCGGCAAAACCTAAGACCCCATCAAGAACCTTTGTACTCACATCTTTTGCCATAAACACAAGGGAGGCACCAAAGGCCGTAACCCCCCATGTAAAAGAAGTAGCAAGAAGTGCCTGTACCACAGGATTAAGATTCTGTATATAATTCAGGACAGTTATATTCATTTAACTTTGGAGGGACATAATGGAGACAGCGGCCATTTTTATAAAAAATGCTTGCTGTCCCCATTTGCTATAAGAAAAATTACAACTAATCCCGAGACCAGGATTATAACATTAAGAAAGACTGACCACTTGTGGAGGCCTTTAAACTTTGTCTTTAGTACCTCCTTCTGAGAGGTATCCTCTATTGAACGGATCTGAACCCTTACCTCCCTTGCCCTGGCAGCAACCACAAGACCGAGATAAAGCGTCAGTACTGTCATAAAGACAAGCAGACCGATCTTCCCCCAGGGATAAACCTTTTCCTTAACGGACAATAAGAGAATAGTAACAAGGGCTGTGCCACTACAGAGATATCCCATAATCCAGTACTTGGGAAATATATCTCCGAGTACGTCACCTGCAGCCTCTCTTGGTAATATCTTGAATATACTGGGTGCGCCAATGGTCACTAAGAATATCATGCCCCCGATCCAGATAATCAGTGAAAGTAAATGGATAAACCTGATTATTACCATCCTGCACCTCCGATTAATTAATATAACACCTGTCAATCACATGTGCAATGAAATAAATAAACCCTTCCCCCTATTTTAGAGGGTTGCAATCTTTATGACTCTTATGTTAAATTTTTCATATAATCACCTTAGTTTTGAAATATATTAAAAAACTATGAAATTACTAAAAATAGCAAATTGCATATCCTCAGTGTTTATAACTTTCTATGTATTTTGCATTCCTCTGACTTTTGCAGGATTAAAAGATATTGATCATGAGATTGCAGAAGCAGAAATTCAGAAAAACATAATAAAAAATGATCTCAGGTTTACTCTCCATCTTCAAAAAGGTGCATTTGAAAAAGGTGTACAACAGGAGATGTGGAACCAGGAAGGTAATTTGAAATCCCGGGCTGCATCTTCAGGATTAAAGTCTTTAAAACGAACATCCACCGGTGATTATATAATATCCTCACAAAATTCAAACATAAGATTTAAGATTACGGATTTTAAAGATATAAACCTTGGCATGAAGTTCAAGCGGGCAAATTTTAACTGGTGGTATGATTCTGAAGTACCTCCTCTTTGGAAACGCTTCATAGTTGCTGGTGGACGCGGATATGTGGTCTTTGCGTTACACGATGACGGCTGGCAATATGATGGCATTGAATTTGAATACTCTGAAGAACCATTTCCCCGTTCTGAAAAGGAGATTGCCGAGGAGCAGAACGAGATTCGCCAGATAGAAACACTAAAACACAAAGAGGAAGAAAAAGAACGCACATTAGTGCAGGTGCATCAGAAGCGGTTAACTGAATCAAAGAAAGCAACCAAAGATTTAGGGACATTCATTCTGTCACGGCGTGAGGGCCCTGAAACCTGTAAGGTCTCAGATGCAGGTGTATCCTGTAAAAAGATTGAGAATGGCATAGAAGAGTCCTATACTATTATGTTTGCGGATATAAGAAGTATCAGAAAAGCCTATTATCCAGGTCCGGTTAGCTCAGATCAATACAGTGCGATTGAGATTGAAACGCCTGATAAACAAATGGCATCCTGGAAATATTATACTCAATGGCTCTCTCAAAATAAGGATGATATTAATAGATTTTTTGATGCCCTGACAGGTGCTCATAAAGAGTGGCGTAAAAAGTTCAGTGATATTGCTGAATAATATTACTGTTAAGATTTATCTAAAGCCTGATAAGCAGGTTGTTTCCCATCACTGCCTTGAACCATTGATTAATTTAAGGGCATTCTGATGCAGGACTTTATTTGCTGATGCAATAAGCGGCACTGTACGCTCAAGGCCGGCTGATATATCTCCAATCTCTCCACCTTCTATATCAGTGATAATCCCACCCGCCTCTTTAAGTATTAGCATACCTGCTGCATAGTCAAAGCTCCTTGAAGGAGTTGCAATCGCTGTAACATCAATCGCACCAGCCCCCATCAAGGCAAGGTCAAGCGCTATGGCACCGAGACAACGTACCTTCCTTGAAGATTTGAGCAGAGGCATTAGCCTTTCTATATCCTTTGCCGGCACAGATGCCTCAAATGCCACCATATCAAACTCGTCGCTGCTACGGCATATAATCCTCTCTCCGTTGCACCATGACCCCTCGCCTCTTATGGCCCAGTATTCCTTATTGGAAGAGAGGTCCACTACATAACCAACAAGGATGTCTCTAAGCCTCTCACCATCGAGGATTGCTATAGAAGTGGCATAATAAGGCACACCGCGCTTTGCATTGTTGCTGCCATCAATCGGGTCTAATAAAATTTTGATATTATTCTCTGTGCCAAATTTCTTAATCCCGCACTCCTCTGAGATTAGTGTGAAACTAATCCCATTTTGCGAGATCTTCTCTACAGCCTCAACAACTATCTTTTCAGCCATCTCATCAATATAAAAAGTCTGATCACCACTTGCCCCGCGCCTCAATTTCACTGAGGCATCAGCACTCCCTGCCACACGCGGGATTATCTCAAGAAGTTTCTTCCCTGTCTTTCGTAATTCCTCAACCCATTGAGCTGGTGATAATTGCATGAAAATTATAATAACAGAATTAAACCCTTTAATCTATGAAAATGCATAGCGAGCATAGCGAGCGAATATAAAGATGATAAGTACCTTACATTTCGAAGCTCCCTTCTGCCCATTGCAGGGAGCTTCAAATTTAATCCAGACTATTTTTAGCCAGATAACAAACTGGCTGGTTATGATTTTATTAGTCATTTCAAATAGTTCTAAATAAAATAAGTCAGGATTCCACAATTTGCAAGTCGTTTTATTAGCCGGCTATTCACCTTCATCATAATCACCGGCCACAAGGCTATCGCTTATTAATCTCAATCAAATCAGGCAGTTAGAACAATCTTATCTATCCTGTAATGCTCTGGTATCATGTTTGCTTTTATATATAAATCGTATGGTATAAGGAGGCCCAAAAATGAAACCTTCTAAATTTAATATCCTGATCCCTTTAAAGGATAAAGAAGAATTCATAATATTTAACACCTTTACAGATTCCAGGGTTATAGTTGATAACCGCATCAAAGAGATGATAGAAAAACTACCTTCCAGTGAATCATCTTTTAGTGAAGTTGAAAAAAGTTACTTAAAGGAACTGTTGGATCTCGGTATAGTCCTGATGGATAATGTAGATGAAGACCTGGAGCTTGAATACTGGTTCCAGAGATTCAAATTTGATTCCTCAGTCCTGGATATCACTGTCCTTACAACTTATGCCTGCAATCTGAGTTGCACGTATTGTTATGAAAACGGGATAAATATAACCTCCTCCATGAGGGATGATATCTGCAAATGGACAATCCTCTGGATAATAAAAAGACTCGATACTGTACGTCCCAGGACAGTGAGGCTCTTATTCTTTGGCGGGGAACCCCTTCTCAATATTAAACCACTTAAATTCATAAGTGAAGAACTGTACTATGCATGCGTAAGAAGAGGAATAGGGCTCGAAATACGGCTGATTACTAACGGTGTCTTGTTAACTGTGGATATAGTTGAGTATCTGAAACAATTCGGCCTCAAGGGGATAAAAGTTACAATTGACGGCAACAGGGAGACACACAATTCTAAAAGACCATATAAAGATGGCAGCGGTACCTTTGATACAATCATAGATAATCTTTCACAAATCAAGGGTATGGTACCAATCACTATAGGCGGTAATTTTGATGATCAATCCAAATACAGTATCCCTGAACTCCTGGACAGATTAAAGGAATATGGTTTCACTAACAAAGAGATAGAGGTTATCAGGTTTAAACCTATTCTTACTTCATTTGGTAACGGATGTATAGAAAATAAGGTCTGCACCTTCTCAAGTGTTGACCCGCAAGACTTCCTCTGGTTAAAGGATGAGATAGAGAAGAGAGGCTTTGCCACCTCCGGTGAAATAGCCCTTGGTCCATGCGAAGCGATCAAAGAGTTTAATTATGTCATTGACCCTTTGGGAAAGGTGTATAAATGTGCCGGTTTTGTGGGGAGGGAAGAATTTATCATTGCTGACATCCTGGAGGAAAGGAGTTTCACATACAGAAACACACAATTTATGACAGCAGACCTATGGCATAAGTGCAGGGGATGTCCTTATATCCCCATCTGCTGTGGTGGATGCCGTGTAAACTCTCAGGCCCTGTGGGGGAATATCCTTAACTCTGCGTGTGAGGCCGAGTATCTTAACAAAGTAATCCTTGAACTCATACAGCATGACCCCACAGATTCCTGAACTTGCAAGAAAGGAGGTGAGGAGAGATGAAGGTTATTAAAAAAGGAATAAGAAAAGAAGACTTAAAACCTGTATTCTGTCAGTTCTGGCTTACATAGTTATACCTCATCTTAATTGTTGACATGCTGGACGGGTTTTACTTAAGCTACAGGTGGAATGATTTACGGCCGGCCTATCATTCTCTGTAGCCTTCTTACCATTGGGATCCTCCTTAATGGATGCAATCGACCTGCTGGACAGGGGTCCAGGGCTTATGGTGATTCACTAACAATCGTCACTTATCATGCGCCTGCTGCTATTAATCCACTAACTGCTGTAAGTGGTATTTCAGCAACCCTGTCAGATGCTATATTTGATGGACTGGTGAAGTTAGATGAACAGCTCGAGCCCAGGCCGCACCTGGCCTCCTCATATAAGTCATCAGAAGATTATGGGATATGGACATTCTATATAAGAAAAGGTATAAAATTCCATGATGATACAGAATTAACTACTGAAGATGTAAAATTCACTATTGAGCAACTCCTTAGATACGCACATCAAAATCCTTATGCAGGTCTGTTCAAAGATATCCAATCAATACAAATCAGGGACAAATACACAATTGATATCATCCTTAAAAAACCCTCTATATTTTTTATATACAGTATGAATTTTGGCATCCTCCCATCTCATATATTAAAAGGGAGGAAAAGAGAGGATATCGATTTCGGGTATAATCCTGTTGGAACCGGACCTTTTAAACTCACCATGTGGAATCAGAAGGAGATCACACTCGAGGCAAACAAAGGGTATTTTCTCGGAAGACCATATCTTGATAGAATAATTGTCAAAGTATATCCGGACCAGGAACAGGCCTGGGCAAAAATGATGCAGGGTGAAGGAGATTTTCTGCACCCTGTAAATCCTTCAGTATATGGATTTTTAAACCAGGTCAGTTCTCTTAAGGTATACAAAACCCATGGTCTCTTTTTCTCAATAATAGCATTTAATAATCAAAACAGATTATTTAATAATAGAAAAGTAAAGGTTGCATTAAATTATGCAATTGACAGGGAATATATAATCCGGAATATTTTAAATGGGATGGGTCTGGCTTCATCCGGTACAATAAGACCTGGGTCAGGGTTCTTTAATCCTGATATCAGGCCTTATCCGTACGAACCACGGAAGGCATTAGCATTGCTGAAAGAGGCTGGTTGGATTGATAGTGATGGAGATACTATACTTGATAATAATGGAATAAAATTTTCCTTTACACTCCTTGTGAATGAGGGGGATGAGATGAATAATCGTGCTGCCATGTATATTCAGCAACAATTATGGGAGCTGGGTATTTCTGTGAATATCAAAACCATACCTGTCACCTCAATAGATAAACTGATTCAGGGTAAATTCGACGCCGTACTCATTGATGTCTTTTCTCATGTATTTCCTGATTATAACTATAATATCTGGCACTCCTCACAGATCAACAAAGGGAATATATGCCGATACAAATCATTTATAATAGACAAACTATTAGAGGAAGGCCGGGCATCGGGAGATATGAATAATGCAAAGCAGGTATATCATAGATATCAACAGGAGATGTATAATGATCCACCTGGAATATTCCTATACTGGGCCGACCACCTTTTGGCACTCCATAAAAGGTTCAGGGGTGTCAGGTTTACATCAGCAGGAATACTGACATATGTAAACGAATGGTATGTGCCTGAATCAGAGCAGAAAAATTAGGGAAAGATAGTAATGTGAAGAGCCTCTCAACAAAACTTATAATCCTCCTGATTATGGCAGTCCTTATCCCCTTGAGTTTTTATGGCATCCTGTCTATATGGACATCAAGGCATTTTAACTTCAAGTCAGTAACAGAGGGGAATATAAATGTGGCAAAGAGGGCTTCAGGGGAGATCGACCTTTATATTTCAAACAGTATGGCAATCCTTAATGCACTGGCGCAGAATTTAGGAAGGTTCAATATAGCCAGAGAGGAACAGAGATTGATCCTGGGGAACTATATACTGAACTTCCCTGAGTTCAGAGAGATCCATATTGCAGACAATAAGGGGAAATTGATAATTTCCTCCAGTAACATATCAGAAGGAGATGTTTATTTTTATAAGGCTTTTGATACCGCAATGATGGATAAGATATATAAATCAGACGTATACATCTCAAAGAACCTGACCCCTTCCATGACCATTGCCCTCCCATTAAAGAGGCTCAATACGATTGTTGGGGTTGCTATCGCAAATATAGATCTGCTCAAGATGTGGAACCTTGTGGACAGTATAAGGATAGGAAAGGGGAGCTATGAATTTGTGGTATCAGGAGATGGCAGATTAATAGCCCATGGACTTGGAGATGGCAAGGCACGTGTCCTTTCAAACGAGAACATGAAGCCCCTCAAAATCGTAAGAGATGTACTGGATGGCAAATACACAGTAGATACCTATAAAAACATAGAGGGTAAAGAGGTAATAGGTGTTGCAGCGCCCATACCATCCATGGGCTGGGGAATAGTTATCGAAGAGAATTTAATAGAGGCATATGCCCCTACCAGGAGGATGACATTTCAATTAACTATTCTGGTTATCCTGTTTGTGACAGCAGTCTCAATTCTGGGTTATACAGGTGGAAGGAGATTCTTTATCCAACCTATCGGGATCCTGATAAATACAACGAGGAAGATTTCAAAGGGGAACCTCGATGAAGAGGTTACAATCCGGACCGGAGATGAATTCGAGGAGGTAGGAGATGCCTTTAACAGGATGATGCATCAATTGAAAATATTCCAGGAAGAAATAAAACGCAACGAACGCATTGCATTTATGAATAAGATTGCAACAGGTCTTGTGCATGACCTGAGACATCCGATCAGGAGCATAGAGAACAGCAGCAGACTTATTATGAAAGATTTCGATAAGGAGGATTACAGAAACACCTTTAAAAATGTTGTTACAAGAGAGCTCAGAAATATCAATCAATTCCTCGAAGACCTCCTGAACCTGTCTCATCCTCTTCATCTGACACCTATATCACTGGATATCTGTGTTGAAATGGATAACATAACAGAAACGTTCAGGGATGAGGCTGAGAAAAAAGGGGTAAAGATTGAAACAACATATTCTGATAAGGATATAAGGATTACCGGTGACAAGTTCTCTCTGGAACGGCTCTTTAAGAACATAATAAGGAATGCTATAGAGGCCATGCCAGGGGGCGGGACACTCAGTATATATATTACATCTATATCACAGGCAGTTGAGATCAGGTTTAAAGATACAGGTCATGGTGTCCCTGCTGATAAGATTAATGGCCTTTTTACAGAATTCACCACTACAAAAGGGGATGGTATAGGTTTAGGTCTTGCAATATCAAAGAGGATAATCGATGCCCACAACGGCGCCATCTCAATAGAGAGTGAGATTGGGAAGGGGACCACTGTCAGGATAATATTACCATTGAGTGGAAATTGAAAAATTCCTTGACACCCATTAGTTGTAGAGCTATTATTCAACCTGATTTTTGAATTTCCGATATAGTATTGAACATTCAGATTTTACGGAGGGGTTATGCCTAAGAAAATATACTTTTGGGGATTCATTGGTATGTGCGCTTTTTTTATCCTCCTGTGGAAAAAGCACAGACTCCTCAAGCACTGATTATGATACCACGGCGCCTACAGTGTCATCCACCAATCCTGCAAGTGATGTAACTGGTGTAGCGGTTGACTCAAAGATCTTCGTTACCTTCAGCGAGGCAATGGATGTATCAACCATCAATACAACTAACTTCACCCTGTCCGGTTCATCCGGTGCAGTGAGCGGCACTGTAACCTACAGCGGCACAGTCGCAACCTTTATCCCCTCAACCAGTCTATCCCCCTTTAGCACCTATACCGCTAAGATAACACATGACGTAAAGGATCTGGCAGGGAATAACATGGTAAGCGATTATTCATGGAACTTTACCACCGGGGCCAGCACCACAGATGCAGCCAATATATCGATGACCGCCACCCCATCCACCATAACAACAACGCAAACATCCTCTATCCAGGCATTAATTACCACTGCCCCCGGCGCCAATGTGGCCGACGGGACAACCGTGAGTTTTACGATAAGCAGCTCCATCTATGGCTCGATAACTGCATCGGCAACTACTTCCAGCGGTATTGCTACGGCCACATTTACAGCAGCCTCTGTGCCTGGCACGGTAACAATAACCGCATCTGTGGCAGGTGGATTAAGTAATACGGCTACCATTGTCATTGCTGCCCCTGCAACCGGGAGCATAGTTTATTCCGGCACCACTGCTTCTGCTCTTGGAATAAAAGGGACAGGACAGACCGAGACGGCTACCCTTACCTTTGCAGTAAAGGATATCAATGGTAATCCTGTGATTGACGGCACATCAGTCAGCTTTACCATGGGAGGCCCCGGCGGCGGCAGGCTCCCTGATAACGGAGGCGAATATATCGGTGATCTGGACACCACCCCTACGACCGCATCTGTCTCCACAAGCGGTGGAAATGCGCTGATAAATCTGCACTCCGGTTCTGTTGCAGGGCCTGTTGTTGTTTCAGCCTCAGTAACTTCTTCAAACAATCAGACCATTTCAGCCTCATCTGCCGTAATATCCATTGGCGGCGGTCTCCCTTCCGCATCCCATTTTAATCTGGCAACGTCCAGATTTAATCTCCCTGGGTTGGTGGTTTCGAATAGTCAGGCAACTATACGTGCCTATATAGCAGACAGGTTTGGCAATTACAATGTGCTGACTGGCACATCGGTCTCTTTTTACACTGAGGCCGGTGCTATAGATAGGAGTGATATAACAGATGAAACAGGAAAAACCGACGTCATCTTCAGGACACAGTCCCCGGATCCAGCGAATGTTTCTCCTTCCACTGATGAAACTGACTTGATAGATTCTTTATATACAACCTATGGTTTGAGCATTCCCTACACTACAAGTTACAGGGACGGATGGACAAAAGTTATGTCAACGGTTCAGGGCGAGGAGGCATTTCTTGATGAGAACGGTAATGGCCTTTTCGATAGTTCATACAGCACCACAGCATGTCCGACCGGTTATACCTGTCAATGCAGCACCGGTTCTGTTAGCGGTCCTGCCTCGTGCGGAAGCGGGAGCAGGTCAGAGGGTTTTATTGATATTGGCGAACCTTTTATAGACAAAAATGACGACAGTTCCCGGGATAATGGCCAGGTCAGCGGCTCTCCATTTGAAGAGTGGATAGATGTTAATGGAAATGGGGTATATAATGATCCAAATGGAGTATGGGATGGTCCTGGCTGTACTGGCACCAACTGCCTGTCCAGCAAGGTGATATGGACATCCATCACACTTGCCTTTACAGGTAATGCAGAGTATTGTGAAATATTTCCTACTACTTTTGCTATAACCAATGGCGGCTCCCCCCAGTCGTTCTCATTTATGGTGAGTGACATTTATACAAACAGGTTAGTTTCTGGAACGACAATTAAAGTTGAAGCTTCAAAAGGGACGATGAGTCCAACTTCGCCTTATACATATACAGTTCCAGACGGGGTGCCTTATGGACCAACAGAGATATCCTTTACACTCTCGGATCCGGACACTGATTTAACATTTGATTCATCAACAATCATTGTTACGGTCAGTTCCACAGATGTTATAACATGCCCTCCTGTAAGTATTTCAGGAACTGTGCAGTGAGTGATCCTCTTGTTCCCACGTGTACAATTATACCTATAACAGTAGGTGCAATGATGTAGCGTGGAATGTTACCGGATATGTTTTTTATATTCCTCTTTTAACATTTGTATATAGGTTAGTCCAATGTCCTTGACGAATACGAAACTTTGTCCCATGATTATGACCCGTACGTGCATCGAAATCAACCAGGACGGCTCCTTCTTCTAAACATGTTAGAAATTTTTCAAAAGAGAAGCCGGATAAGATAAGAAGTTCTATATATTTGAAGTATTCGTGTTTATTTTAACTTTAGACTCTGCAACGACATAAAAACAATTCATAATTTTTGATCCAATTGCATACCTCAAATCTTCAATACCCCAATAAGGTTCCGGATTGATTGGCCCAAGTCCGATACGTTTATCTACTGATTGTAACCACTGATAAATTTCAGGATCAGAAGTATCAACCATAGATGCATCAAATATAAAACGCAGTTTTTCTTGCTCTCTGTCCACAACAATTCGAAACCCTCTATTGGTAAAATTCTTTGAGCCGGTTGTTGATCTAAAGCTCATCTCGGAGATTGGATATTTTTTGCCAGCTTGTTTGTGTTTCCATCCGTAATAAGGAAGTAGTATATTTGAGACAACTTTTATAGCTGTTGGAGAAGGTTCAATATGTTTGAGTGTTATCAATGAGTCTGTATGTAATCTCTGCCCTTTAAGTTCCCATTCTTGTGCATTAGGAACAGGTAAATTATTTTCATCAATTCCTAACAGTACTTCTAAAGTATTTCCAACTGCACCATCATTCCTGGTGTTCCGCGTTTTCTTAACACTTTTATGCCAGCCTTGATTGAAGATATCTTTGATAGCAATGATAAGTTCCTCTTTGGTATATAATTTCACTATTCTGGTGGTCTCCAAAAGTCGAGCAAGTATTCAAAAGTAGTCCCCATAGTTATGTAGTTACTAGGCCAACCAAAAATACCTATACGGTTTACAATATTTGTCCTATCCCATATAATTATATTTCTTAATTCATAACCCCTTTTTCTTAGTTCTTCGACTAAAGCAATGTGTATTGTTATTCTCTGATTTTCCCACCACATATCAGGTACATTTATTACGCAATGGCCTTTCGGTTGCAATAAAGGTAGTAACCTTTCGAATATTTCACCAATTTCTTTTGTATATTTTATTAAATCCATAGTTCCCAGATCTCTTGGATCTTGACTATATTGTTCAATCTTAAGAAATTGGTCATTTTTTCTTTCATCTCCTCGACGACTCTTGTTTTTCCTAACTCTATTCAAAAGATTTGCATAAGGTGGAGAAGTAAATATTAATTTTACTGTACCTTCGTCTAAATAAGCAGGAATATTATAAGCATCATCTGATATTGCTATTTGCTTTGAATTTTCAAAAAGCATGTCCTGGATTAGGCGGCGTTTGCATAAATCTATATATTCTTTTTTCAAGTCGAACCCGATGGCATTTCGCCTGCTATCTTTAGCTGCTAATAGCGTTGTACCTGATCCAACAAATGGATCGAGAATAAGTTCTCCACTATGACTGAAAAGTTCTATGACTTTCCTTGCAAGTGAAATCGGAAAGGTGGCAGGATGCATTGTTTTGTCTCTGATATCCCTTTTTTCATAATTGAATTGCCACACTCCTAATTGTGATTTGATCCATTCTTTCGGTGTCTGACAATTTATGTGTGTTGGTTTACAATTGCAAGCTCTATGAAATGGAATATTTATCTTTTTTGAATATGTTTCCAGAGTTTCTCTTGCTGTTAAATATTCTTTAACCTCTTCCGGATATTTAAACCTTTTTTTCCCGGGTATAGATAGTTTTTGCAATTTTCCTCCTTTATATGAAATAAGCAAGTTTTGTTCTATTAATAATACCTTTTATAGGAAGTACAATTATATAAAGCATCGTGTGTTACCTCTCGTTTTATCTGTCTATTTGATCCCGAATATTTGGCAGCCATACTCCCTTTGAAATAGTTGAAAATATCATACGCAAAATAAAGATAAATCGCAACAGGGTAATGACTCACTCGTTGGAAGACATACATGGGCAGATAGTACTTGGAAGCAAATAATTCATAGATAAGATACAAAATATGCTTACGGGAAAAGGGTTAAACAGCGACATAGTGGGACATAAAATGCTGATCCTGCCTCAGAGTGAGGATTCGATAACTCTATAGACCTCTTCAGAGGTTGTAAGCCCCTGCTTTACTTTATCAAAGGCATCATCGGGCAGACTTCTTGTTCCCTGATCCGATACTGCCCTCTTTATGTCATCCTCATCTCCTTCTGATACTATAATCTCTCTTATGGAAGGTGTTATGGTAAAGATCTCAAATACACCTGAACGTCCAAAATAGCCTGTGCGGCTGCAAAGAAAACATCCCGAAGGGACAAATCTATTGCCCTCTCCCAATTTCTTGCAGGAAGGGCATAAACATCTCACAAGCCTCTGGGCAAGAACACAGTTAAGCGCTGAAACAAAATTGTAAGGCTCGACCCCCATGTTAAGAAGCCTGCCAATAACATCTATAACATTGTTTGCATGAACAGTCGTAAATACAAGATGGCCTGTAAGCGCAGATTGCACAGCTATCTGTGCTGTTTCAGGGTCTCTTATCTCGCCTACCATAATCTTGTCAGGGTCGTGTCTTAATATTGAGCGCAGTCCGCGGGCAAAAGTAAGCCCCTTTTTCTCATTAACAGGCACCTGAAGCACGCCAGGCAACTGATACTCTACAGGGTCTTCAATTGTGATAATCTTATCCTCTTCATTGTTTATCTCTGTAATAGCGGCATAAAGGGTAGTTGTCTTGCCAGAGCCTGTAGGCCCCGTTACAAGCAACATGCCGTACGGCTTTTTGGTATTTCTCCTTATTTTTGCAAGCATCTCGCCCTCAAAACCCAATGTATCCAAGGTAAGCTTGGCAAACTCCTTACTCAGGTGCTCCTTATCAAG
>MHER01000145.1 GCA_001805205.1 Nitrospirae bacterium RIFCSPLOW2_12_42_9
TTGCTGCAAGGAGTTTATCCTTGAATCCGTAGAGATAGCTTATTCCGCTGTTCAGGAGAACGGTATTTCCGAATCTATAGTCCAGATCATTCTCCGTAGCGATCTGATAAGAGCCGGATAGAAATGCCTCCAGCCGGCGAGGTCTTATCTGGTAGGCATAATATGCTGAGACCAGGCCATCCCAGGAACCTGTGCCAGGCATTATAGTAGGCTCGTTGATCTCACCCTCATGATCTAACAACTTGTACTCTCCTGTAGGGGCCTTTATACCTACCCCACCCACAAGGAGATGTCTGGCACCGAGATTGAATGCGTACTTTCCAATAAGACGTACATCGCCAAATCCCGATGTCCCGTCCTGACGGCTGAAATCTCCAGGAACATGGGCATGTTCGTGTGTCCGGAGATTGAAAAATGGGATCGAGAGCATCAATGCGCCCGATGAAATGACCCCGTAGCTGATATCTAATTGAACCAGTTCGTTGTTTGTCCGTATCTCCTTATGACCATCTTGTACAATCTCACCATTTTCAAAGTCGATCCGTGGTACCAGGGCCTCAGAGACCTTTTTACTCCCCTCCTGCACACGGTCCATCGGGATGAACCGGTATGACAGATCGAGGATCACCTGACCCGGTACAATGATCCCTTCCTGAGTCCCGACAACAAGAAAACAATTGGATGAGCCGCAGCTTGCCCACCCATCTACTGGAAGAACCAATCCTGCAGAGAATGCCAGGAGTAAAGACCCTGTAATAGATATAATACAGGCGTATATCTTTTTCATGGACATATCCCTCCCTTGTATTTGATTTCTTAAATTTGATCTTAAATTCTTTTGTATTTAGGCAAAAGAAGAGAGCGGAGGGGCACGGTTGTGGAGGTTTAGATAAAAGGTCTGAGAGACAATATCCCCTTCATGAAAGCGGGGGTTTTCAGCTATCTCAAAGATCCCTGTTATATGAAATGGGATGCTGAATATCCCAATATACGAGACAGACTGGGCAAAGGAACAGAAGGAATATCTCTCACTGGAATTCTTATCCTGTTGATGTGATTCTGAGTGCGGGGCAGGATTGGGCTGACTATCGCTATGACCATGGCCGTGACTATGGGTATGGTTGCTGTGATTCCCGCTTAGACCGGTATCTCCATTTACTGCCGTGATTTCACAATGCAGATCGCATAAAATAACAGCGGGATATACAGAGAGGTAGATAACCAGGAGGAGGGCTACAGAGAGTCTGGATATTAATCCTTGTTTTCTAAACCAGTGACTATCCATTTGCATCCATATATTATAGGAATTAATATATACCTGCAATATCATTCTTACAAGTCTATCCACCTACCTGTTTATATTTTCCGGGCCATATTCCCTGGATAACATCATGGAGAGAACCTCCGCCAGTTGGTAAAGGTTTTTTGTGTCCGCCTCATTGTATTTTAATAATATTTTAAGGGCATCCTCATCACCTTCAATATACTTTCCCCATAACTTTACTGCATCATAGCCATCCATCCCTGTGATTGAATCTTCTCTTCGCATCCCAAAGTAGGCCTCGAGCTTCTTCAGTCCGCCTTTTATATTAAGCCGGCGAGCAGCAAAGCAAAGATCATAGTTTGGCATGTCTACTTTAAGTCCTGAAATGGATTTATGCAGAAATGGTATATCAAATACACGGCCATAATAGGTAATTATAAGTTTGTATTGGAACAATATATCTTTCAGTGTTCCGGAATCAAGGTTTATGTCCTTGATAAGGGTATGCATCTGATCCCTCCCATACATGCCAACAATCGTAACCTCGCCATAACCAGCCGGTCCGCCCATGGTCTCAATATCGAGACATACCGCATCCTTGTGAAAGGCATCAAAAAGCCTCCAGTACTCATTATGATGAAGCCTTATAGAAAAATAATCTATATCCCCCTTCTCCAGTGCATGTAACGCCTTCGTAATCTCTCTATCAAAGATATTTTTCCTTGATTGGGATACTCCAGGGATGTGTATCCTCGTGAGAAAGTCCTCCCATGTAAAGACCCCCTCCCGCCACAGGTGTCTCTCAAACCTTGTTCCCACGCCGGGCAGGATTGTAAATGTATGTTTGAGCATAATAATTTTTTTATATTTTAACATACATTTGACTGGACGAGATAATGCTGTTATCTTTTTCCCGTCACACATTTATAAAGGAGATAACATGAAATACCAGGTTGGCAGGACAGGACGGGTTGTTGTAGTGCGGTTTGAAGACAGGGATGATCTGCTCGGGGGGATTACCGAAATCGCCAGCAAAGAAAATATCAAAAGCGCCATCTTCTATCTCATTGGGGGAATTAGGGAGGGCCGCATAGTTGTCGGTCCTGAAAAGGAGGAACTTCCTCCAAAGCCAGTGTGGAAAGATCTTAAAGAAAGCCACGAGGTTGTCGGCATTGGCACTATATTTCCGCAGGATGGCAAGCCGAAGGTACACTTCCACGGCGCCTTTGGAAAAAAAGATATGGTCAAGGTGGGATGCCTCAGAGAAGTATCGGAGACATTCCTCCTCCTTGAGGCTGTTATACTGGAAATAGAGGGGGTTACTGCTTCAAGGGATATTGACCCGGCATTAGGATTGGCATTGCTGAGGGTATGAATGTTGTAAAAGAGATTATAGGTGTTAGGTTGATATATTGGCGTCCCCAGGGGGATTTGAACCCCCGTTTGCGCCGTGAAAGGGCGACGTCCTGGGCCGTACTAGACGATGGGGACTAAAAGTGAATGAGCCGCGATGGATTCGAACCATCGACACCCGCCTTAAAAGGGCGATGCTCTACCAACTGAGCTAGCGGCCCATAAAAAGTCTTGAGCCTTATATATTTATCATCTCAGAACCATGTCTGTCAACTCTTTTTCCACGAATGTCCCCGAACCATCTCAAATCTCACTGACACAATTTCTTGACAATAACCACTGGCATAGTTTATGCTAAATAATCTCATTCTGATAGCATGCAAAAGGATAAGGTGTTACTATATTAGGTGGAGACATTAGTACAGACAGAGGTTAATACAAGGCAAAGAGGTGTCCTTTCTAAAGTCTATGACTTTTTTAGTTCTGTTAAATTAGCAGTTGTAGTCTTTTTCCTTCTCGCAGCAGGCTCAATCTCAGGTACATTAATAGAGCAAGGACTTAGCCCTCAGGAGTATATAGCAAATCACGGAGAAAAGTGGTATTACTGGATCAATCTCCTGAGCCTTAACAATGTATATCATAGCTGGTGGTTCTCTGTCCTCCTTGCCCTCCTTGCATTAAACCTTGCTGTCTGTCTATCAAAGAGACTCCCTACTATATGGAAGGCTTATTATGTTGTTGATACTGATTTTACTCATAACCTTGTACAGAATTTCAAGAATAATACAGTAATCCAATATCCATCCGGTATGGAAGAGGCAAGGGGCAAGGTAGTGGATATTCTGAAAGGAAAAAAATATAAGATCTGGACTGAGAACAATCCCAATGATATTACAATCTTTGCAGCAAAGGGAAGGATCGGGAGACTTGGCTCGACTATAGGGCATATAAGCATCTTTATCATATTGATAGGTGCTGTGCTGAGCAGTGCAATTGGCTTCAGGGGGTTCTATCCTTTTTATGAAGGTGAATCCGTTTTTATTCCAGAGGGGAACTTTTATGTTATGGTTGAAAAATTCTGGATCGATTATTATGAGAACGGTGGTGTTAAAGACTACTTCAGCAAGATGTCTGTAATAGATAATGGTAAGAAGGTTTTTACCAAGACCATTCAGGTTAATGACCCGTTGCAGTACAAGGGGGTCTGGTTTTATCAGAGCAGTTATGGTCAGGCATGGGACCGCCTCGATAAGGCATTCATCCGCATAACAGATAAGAAGAGTGGACGGGTCGTGGCTGATGAAACTCTTGACTTCAGGAAGGAGAAACTGATTGCAGGAACTGACCTGCGTCTTAATGCAACCAATTTCCTCTCCGATTTTGCATATGATTCAGAGAGCAAGCAGATATATGCAAAATCAGGTGAACAAAATAATCCTGCTGCCGAGCTTGAGATATATGAGGGTGGAGAGCTTATAGCTAAACCATGGATATTCTATAACTATCCAAACATGTTCCCGATAGAGAAGTCAAAGTATAATTTTATCCTGTCCGGGTATATTGCACCGCAATATTCCGGTCTTCAGATTGCAAAAGATCCCGGTGTTAACCTCGTATGGGTTGGAAGTTTCACGCTGATGGGTGGTCTTTTCATATCCTTCTTTATTTTTCACCGGAGGATATGGATTAAGATACTCCCTTCAGAGAGGAGTTCACTGGTCTATATAGGTGGTCTTACAAATAAAGATACTATTGGATTTGAAAAGGAGATGAAGTCGATTATCGGCTCCTTTTAAGACAATGGAGGTGTAAACTCATGTTTAATTCATTCTTTTTCTTTGACATTATATTCTGGATTTATCTTGCAGCAGCCTGTTGCTATATATTCTATATGGGTATAAAGAAAGAAGGGCTTGGTCATTTAGCCTTTGCACTTACTTTCATCGGCTGGCTGTTAAATACTGTTGTTCTTGTTGTCAGGTGGTATGAAACCGGCAGGGCTCCTTATGCAAATCTGTATGAGACTATGGTTCTCTTATCATGGATGATCGTGGCAGGCTATATTGCAATCGAACTCAAGTATAAAAAGCTAAGGGTACTCGGGGCCATTATTGTCTCGATTGCATTCCTTGCAATCGGGGCAGCAGCCATGCTGCCATACAGATATCAGGCCATTGAACCGCTTATCCCTGCCCTTCAGAGCAACTGGCTGGTGCTCCATGTCGTAACTACATTCATCGGGTATGCAGGATTTGCAATAGCCTTCGGCCTCGGCATCATGTATCTTTTCAAAGAGCGCGCAGAACGGAGCGGAAGGAAATCATTCTTTGACAGGTTCCCGAGCTCCGAGATCCTTGATGACATGAATTATAAATTTATTGCAATAGGTTTCCCATTCGTGACCCTCGGTATCATACTCGGTGCAATTTGGGCAAACTATGCATGGGGAGGATACTGGAGCTGGGATCCTAAGGAGACATGGTCTCTGATAGTATGGTTTATTTATGCAGGATATTTCCACGGCAGGCTTGTACGCGGATGGAAGGGTAGAAAGACCGCATACTTTTCAATAATAGGTTTTACTGCTGTAATATTTCTTTACTGGGGGGTCAGCTTTGTACTACCCGGATTACATGCTTATGCATAAGCTAAAATTTCAATATGCCTGAACTTACATTAGAAGAAGAAAACAGGGATAAAGGTGGTGGTAAAAGTACTGCCATTATTATTGCCATTGTGATACTTGCAGGGATTATCGGGGCAGTATGGCTCAAGAGCAGCAAATATGCGCCTGTGATGGTGGGCTCAACAGCACCTGACTTTACACTTCAGGATATGAGCGGCAAGGGATATACACTCTCTTCCCTGAAGGGCAAGGTTGTATTTGTAAACTTCTGGGCCACATGGTGCAAGAGCTGCAAAGACGAGATGCCTTCCATGCAGACCTTATATGCCTATCTTAAAGATAGGAATATGCCATTTGAGATGCTTGCCATAAGCATGGACAGGGTTACGACACAGAAGGAGATTGATCCGTTTGTCCGAAGCCTTGGGATTACCTTCCCTATCCTCCTTGATCCGTGGGGTAAGACCGACGGGAAATATAAGCTCACCGGTGTTCCGGAATCATACATCATAGACCAGGAAGGCAGGGTTGTAGAAAAGATTATTGGCCCGAGGGATTGGACAACTATTAACGCAGTGGAGAAGATCTTCGGTCTTCTTAATATCCAACCGCAGCCTCAGGCAGAAAGGAGCTGATAATGGGGTCCGCAAATCTCTCCATATTAGTTACCTTCTCAGCAGGCCTCCTCTCTTTTGTATCACCCTGCGTATTGCCGCTTGTACCATCTTATGTCAGTTACATCACCGGTCTTACCTTCGAAGATCTGACCACAAACAGGGACTCAAAAAAGATAAGGTTTATTACTATAACTAATTCAATCTCCTTTATAGCAGGTTTTACAGCAATATTTGTCATGTTTGGGGCGTCAGCAACTTTCATCGGGCATATACTGCTGAGCTATCAGGATATTGTACGGATGGTTGGAGGTGTACTGATAGTCCTTTTTGGTCTTTATATTATGGGAATACTCAAGCTCAACTTTCTTACAACTGATAAAAAGATACATCTGAAGAATAAACCCGCTGGTTATCTTGGCTCTTTTATCGTTGGTATGGCATTCGCCGCAGGATGGACACCGTGTGTAGGGCCAATCCTGGGGTCTATACTCCTCTATGCGAGTACAACAGGTTCAGTTGCAAAGGGGATGGGGCTTCTGGCAGTATATTCATTGGGACTCGGCCTTCCGCTCTTTATATCTTCTCTTGCCATAAATACATTTCTCTCAACATTTAAGGTCATTGTAAGGTATATGAGATGGATAACAATCCTGAGTGGTGCCTTCCTTATAATAATTGGAATAATGATATTTACAGACTCTTTCACATTCCTTACAACATGGTTTCAACAGCAAGGTATAGGCTGGAGTTTAGATCTATAAGGGGTATGGATGTATCCTGTACTTTTTAAATTTGGCTCATTAGAGATCAGGTTCTACGGTGTAATGATAGCACTTGCATTTATTGCAGGTACCCTGATCGGTGAGCGTGAGGCGAGGCGTAAGGGATTTCCTCCTGGTACTGTTTATGACCTCCTCTCCTTTATGCTGATTGCCGTAGTTATTGGCGCAAGGTTATACTATGTTATCTTTTCAGATCTGTACTGGTTCATTTCGCATCCGTTTGAGATAATTGCGATATGGAAAGGGGGGCTTTCCCTCCACGGCGGGATGATAGGTGGTCTTGTTGCAGGGATATGGTATTGCAGAAAAAGAGGGCTTTCGGTCTGGAAGTTTTCTGACGTGCTTGCACCATCCGCCATACTTGGTCAGGCCATTGGCAGAATAGGGTGTACATTAAACGGGTGCTGTTATGGAAAGGAGACTGATTTACCATGGGGATTTATTTATACTGACCCGCATTCTTCGGCACCACTTGGTATACCCCTCCACCCTACGCAGGTATACGAGATTATTCTGAGCCTTATACTATTTGCAGGTATTTGGTACAGCAGAAAAAAGGTCTCCTTTGATGGCCAGATGTTTCTGACATATATCATGGGATATGGCATAATCAGGTTTTTCCTCGAGTTCTTCAGGGGGGATTCCTTATTGTTGTTTAATCTTATACCAGTACCACATGCAATGAGTACGGTTGTCTTTCTCACAGGTCTTATACTTTACATATATAGAAAGAAGTCAGGTTCAGCAGCGGGTAGTGAACCACTAAATAAACAGATAAATGTTAAAGGTAAGAAGTCGGAAGCAAGGAGCTAATTGGGAAATTGCCATATTATGATGTTATAGTAGTTGGAGCAGGACCGGGTGGAGCTACTGCAGCGTATGAACTTGCAAATGCCGGAATAAGTGTCCTTATAATAGATAAGGAGAAGTTCCCCCGCTACAAGCCATGCGGCGGCGGCCTCTCACTAAAGATCGACAAGATCCTCAACATTGATATAAAAGAGACTATAGAGAACACTATCAAGGGGGCATACTTCAGCTATAAACAGAAAGAAGGAGTTTTTCTGTTATCTGACAAACCTGTCGCCTATATGGTCATGAGGGACAGGTTTGATTCACTCCTGCTCTCAGAGGCGGTTAAATCAGGGGCCTCATTTATTGATGAAAGTCATGTTAAGGGCATCTCTAATGGTAAAAACGGGTATGAAATATTTGTTAATAAAAACCCCTCACCCTTACCCTCTCCCCTCAGGGGAGAGGGATGGGTGAAGGGAGGATTTTCAGGTGATAAGGTATATAATTGTAAATATGTAATAGGTGCGGATGGCGCCAATGGAATTGTAAGGAGGTTTTTGTATCCCGGGATTAAACGCACCCTTGCTGCATCTATTGAAGCAGAGATACCTGTTGACGAAGAATTGACCGATAATCACAGTCATTATGTCCATATTGACTTCGGGGTAATACCGTATGGTTATGCATGGGTCTTTCCTAAAAAAGGGTTTCTCTCAGCAGGGATAGCAGGTTTTAAGGGAGTTGCAAAACATCCAAAGAGATATTTTGAGCAATTCATAAACGGGCATAGTAAAATCAATGGAACCACGGAATACAAATATAAGGGACACCCTATTCCGATTTTCAATAAACCACTGAATCTTACAAAAGGTGGTGTTATGCTTGTTGGAGATGCAGGGAATCTTGTTGATCCCTTTTTTGGTGAGGGGATTTATTATGCAATCAGGAGTTCTCAGATTGCATCCACTGTTGTCTCCGAGGCTATAATCAAAGGGAAAACTGACCTTTCAGGATATGATACAAAACTCTCAACTGAATTTTATCCGGAGTTCATGGCAGCCCAGCAGATATCCCAGTTTGTTTACACCTTTCCGAGGATATGGTTTAATGTCCTTTCAGATAGGCCGGAACTTGCCGAGCAATACTATAATGTTCTCAGGGGTGAAAACAGGTACTCGATATTTTTGAAAGAGATAAAATCGATCGCAGGTTCACTTATGAAGACCGCCCTTAAAAAGGGTTTTCTTCAACTCTTTAAATAAGAAATATATTATGGCTACGAGTTTTAAATTTATAAGGGTATTAGGGATACCCATCTATGTAAATTACACATGGTTTATTGTCTTTGGCCTCGTTGTCTATAATCTTGCAGTTCTTTATTTCCCTTATCTCGGGCCGTACTACAGTCCTTCAACGCGGTGGATTATGGCATTCATAGCCTCCATTACCCTTTTTGCCTCGATATTACTGCATGAGCTTTCTCATTCTTATGTTGCCCAGAGACATGGCATAAAGATTAAGAGTATAACCCTGTTTATATTTGGCGGCATTGCACAGATGGTCGGAGAGACACGGAGTCCCAGGGCAGAGATGAAGATAGCTGCAGCAGGACCCGCACTGAGTTTTTTAATCTCTGGTATATTCTGGATCATTACATTCATTTTCATAAGGGATATGGCCATTTCTCCTGTGCTTGCAGTATCACAGTTTCTTGCTTATACCAATATGATCCTTGCGATATTCAATCTGATTCCGGGCTTTCCTCTTGATGGCGGAAGGATTCTGAGGGCAATTATATGGGCAAAGTCCGGTAATCTCAGCAGGGCAACTCTGATTACAAGCCGCATTGGTAAGGGATTTGCCATCTTCCTGATTGTGATGGGATTGTGGAATATCCTTCAGGGTGTATTTATTCATGGACTGTGGTTGATCTTTATAGGCATATTCCTTCAACAGGCAGCAGAAGAAGGGTACAGACAGACATTACTCCACCGCGCCCTATCCTCTGTCAGGATTCGTGATATCATGGTTTATCCGGTCATGATGATTGCCGATGACATAACCCTTGAGAGGGTTGTTAATGACTACTTCTTCCGTTACCGGTACAATAGTTTTCCGGTGATATCTAATGATAACCTTGTCGGGATCATATCCATACATGATATAAAAGGGATTGAAAAAGAGAGATGGCCTTTCATGACCGTCAGGGATGTTATGCATCGCAATATTTCAGAGTTTACAATATCGCCTGATGGTGGTGCGCTTGAGGCATTAGACAGGATCATAGAAGGTAAGCGTGGACGTCTTGTAGTAGTGGAATACGGGAAGGTCATGGGGATAATAAGCCAGCGTGATATAATGCAGATGTTGAAACTTAAAACAGACCTTGGAGCTACATAACGATTTTAAGCAACGTGGATTGACTTTTATCGAGGGCTTTGTTAAGATGCGGACATCTTAACCTTTTTTGTCCTTCCCGGGTGTAAAAATGGATAAAAAGCTGAAAATTTTATATTGCTCTCCAGAGGTTACACCCTTCTCAAAGACAGGCGGGCTTGCAGATGTCTCAGGAAGTCTTCCCATGGCGCTTTATGAAATGGGTTGTGATGTAAGGGTTATCACCCCGAAGTATTCAGGTATTGGCAACTCTCATGGAAAACTCAAGAAGATTTCAACATCTTTTTGTTTCAGAATCGGTAAAAGGAATGAAGAGACAGGGCTTAATGAAGGTAAATTACCGGATAGTAATGTCCATATATATTTTGTATCAAATGAGAAATATTTTTACAGGAAGGGATTATACCAGGAGGATGGAAAGGATTATGAAGATAACCTTGAACGATTCTCGTTCTTTTCCATGGCAGTTCTGCAATTACTCAAAGGCATAAACTGGCAGCCTGATATAATACACTGCAATGACTGGCAGACATCCCTTATACCCGTATATTTAAATACCCTGATAAAAAAGGATAAGTCACTCGCAGATTTTTATAAAAACAGCAGGACAATCTTTACTATACACAATCTGGGTTATCAGGGGTTATTTGATAAAGAGAAATTTCCGGTTACAGGACTGGGGCTTGAGGTATTTGACATTAAAGGCCTTGAATATTACGGTAAGATTAACCTGTTAAAAGGTGGTATCATATTTTCTGACATTATAACTACAGTCAGCCCGGCATACAGCAGGGAGATACAGATAAAGGAACTGGGGCAGGGACTTGACGGGGTTCTCAGAGATAAGAAAGATGACCTTTACGGAATCCTGAATGGCGTCGGTTATACTGAATGGGACCCTTCAAAAGACAAACACCTTGCTGCAAGATACAGCATCAAATCCCTTTCCAAGAAAAAAGATTGCAAGAAGGACCTGCAGAAATTATGCAATTTAAAGACAGAAGATTTACCGCTCATAGGAATGGTTTCAAGATTAGATAACCAGAAAGGGCTTGATATTCTCATAGAGATTATGGATGAGCTCATGCAACTGGATATCCAGTTGGTTATATTAGGCACTGGTAAGCCAGAGTATGCTGATAAATTAAAGAGGTTTGCAACAAAATATTCAGCCAAAATGTCTATGAATCTCTTTTTTGATGATGCACTCGCACACAAGATAGAGGCAGGCGCAGATATCTTTCTTATACCATCCAAATATGAACCATGCGGCCTTAGCCAGTTGTATAGCTTCAGATATGGTACTGTGCCGGTAGCGCATAAGACAGGTGGTCTTGCTGATACGATTACAGATTATATCCCCTCTAATATTGAAAATGATACTGCCACCGGCTTCCTTTTCACTCAATACAATGGAGAGTCCTTATTAAAGGCAATACTCCTCGCACTTAATGTTTATAAGGATAAAAAGGAATGGAAAAGACTCATGATTACCGGGATGAAATCCGATTTCTCATGGAAACGATCTGCAAATGAATATGTAAAGTTATACAATAAAATAGTGGAAAGGAGGGCTTTATAGGTGAAGATTGGAATCTTAACAGGTGGTGGTGACTGCCCGGGGCTTAATCCTGCTATAAGGGCTGTTGTAAAAAAGTCTGTTAAATTAGGTCATCAGGCTGTAGGGTTTCGTGATGGCTGGAAGGGTCTGATTGAACTTAATTATAAAGATCTGGACTCAGAGGCTGTATCCGGTATACTCCATCTTGGTGGAACAATACTTGGAACATCGAGGACAAATCCCTTTGCAAAGGAGGGTGGTTCTCAGAAGGTTATTGAGAATATTAAAAAGGCGGGCATTGATGTACTTGTAGCAATTGGCGGAGATGACACACTCGGTGTAGCACATAAATTATATGGCCTGGGGATTAACACAATAGGGATACCTAAAACCATAGATAATGACCTTTCTGCCACTGACTTCACCTTTGGCTTTGACTCTGCTGTTAATATTGTTATGAACGCGCTTGATAATCTCCATAGCACCGCAGAATCACACCACAGGGTCCTGGTCGTTGAGGTCATGGGGAGGCATGCAGGATGGATAGCAACATATGGCGGGCTTGCAGGTGGCGCTGATCACATATTAATTCCTGAAAAGCCATTTACAACAGATGAGGTATGTGACAGTATAAATAGGAGACATGACAGGGGTAAGACATTCAGTATCATAGTCGTAGCAGAAGGCGCTGTTCTTTCTGAATCAGAAAAGGTGATGACAAAGGGTGCAAAGACAGATGCCTTTGGCCATGTTATGCTCGGCGGCATAGGTAAATTCCTGTGTGAAGAGATTGAGAAGAGGACAGGGTTTGAGACCAGGGATGTGGTGCTGGGACACTTACAGCGCGGAGGAAGCCCAACAGCATATGACAGGATACTTGCAACACGTTATGGGATTGCTGCAGTTGATCTTATCCAGAAAAAGGACTTCGGGAAGATGGTGGCATTGAGGGGAAATCAGATCGTTGCAGTCAGCCTCGAAGAAGGTATTAAGAGGGCAAAAACTGTAGATATGGATCTTTATGAAATAGCACAAACCTTCTTCGGATGAATCATGAAGGTTAAAACACACCTATATATCAGCGGAAGGGTACAGGGTGTATTTTTCAGGGACTCCACGAGGCAGATGGCCAGTATAATGGGTCTGACCGGTTATGTAAAAAATATGATTGATGGCCGTGTAGAGGTAGTTGCAGAAGGTGAAAAGGATGCTGTTGATAAACTTACCCAATGGTGTTACACAGGACCTCCTGATGCGATTGTTGATTCAGTAGAAATTCATAATGAGCCATATAAGAAAGAGTTTGAGAAATTCGAGATAAGGAGATAGATGTAAGGAACATGAAAATAATCCCCCCTTACCCCCCTTTAGAAAAGGGGGGTAAGGGGGGATTTGAAAGGGTATTTTCGAGTGAAAAAGATTAATTTTGCTATGGGGATACATTTTCATCAGCCGGTAGACAATTTTGACCATGTATTTAATGAGGCATATGAAAAGAGCTATAGGCCGTTTATTGATGTACTTGAAAGATACCCGGCAATAAGGGTAACACTCCATTACTCCGGAAGCCTGCTTGAGTGGATTGAGAACAACAGGCCTGAATTGTTGAAGAGGATTGCAGATCTTGTGGCCAATGGTCAGGTGGAGATGATGACAGGTGGATTTTATGAACCCATACTGTGTGTGATACCACAGAGAGATAGTATAGGCCAGATAAGTATGCTGACTGAGTATCTTCGGGATAAATTCCAGGCAGAGGCTGAAGGGATGTGGCTTACAGAGCGCATATGGGAACCGCACCTGCCAGGTATTCTTCACGATGCAGGCGTTAAATACATGATAGTCGATGATACACACTTCCGTTACGCAGGCCTCCTTGAACATCAGTTGTACGGTTATTACTCAACTGAAGATGAAGGAAAGGTGGTCTATCTGTTCCCATCGAGCGAGCGGTTGAGATATTCAATCCCATTCAGGGAGCCCCATGAGACTATTGATTACCTGAGGAGTCTCGCCACAGATGAGGGGGACAGAATCCTCGTCTATGGTGATGATGGAGAGAAATTCGGTCTATGGCCTGAAACCTATCACCTGGTATATGAGCAGAAATGGCTTGAACGCTTTTTTGATACCTTGATACAAGAATCCTCATGGATCAATATTACAACCCTTGGAGATGCCCGTAAAAATATATCTTCTCATGGCAGGGTTTATATACCAACCGCCTCTTACAGGGAGATGATGGAATGGTCGCTTCCAACAGAGAGCGGCAGCCTTTTTGAAGATGTCCTGAATGAGGTCCGGGCAAATGGAAAGGACCATTATTATAAGCCATTTTTACGCGGCGGTTTCTGGAGGAATTTCTTAGAAAAATATCCTGAGTCTAATAATATGCACAAGAAGATGCTACGCGTAAGCAATAAAGTTGCTGAACTAACGGAAGATTCGAGGATTCAAGATGTCAAAAACAAAAAGGGTTCAAAGGGAAAACCCATGGACACTGGAACCAGTGACACATTGAACCCCCTTTACATCGGGAAGTGTGTTTCCAGGAAGGGTGAAGGTCTTCCCACCAAAATATATGAGGCAAACCTTGAGTTATGGCGGGGTCAGGTAAATTGCCCATACTGGCATGGTGTGTTCGGCGGGCTATATCTGGGACATTTAAGGGCAGCAGTATACAGGCATCTTATTGCGGCTGAAGTTATAACAGATAATTCAAAATATGGCAGAGAAGGATGGATTGAAGCAGAGACCCTTGATTTTGACTGTGACGGTAGTGATGAGATTATTGTTACAGCTCCTGATATATCCTTTATTGTTGATTCACATAAAGGGGGGATGCTTACAGAGCTTGACCACAGGCCATCAGCATCAAACCTGCTCAATACCCTCGCAAGGAGACAGGAGGTCTATCATAAAAAGATCATTTCCAATACGCATGGCGGCCATTCTGGCGGAGGCCCTTCTTCTATCCATGACATTGTAAAGTCAAAGGAGGATGATTTACATCTATATCTGCACTATGACACATATCGCAGAGGTATGCTTGTAGACCATATATTTGGT
>MHER01000146.1:0-14815 GCA_001805205.1 Nitrospirae bacterium RIFCSPLOW2_12_42_9
ATCTTGTTTACAATCTGAACCTCAAACGCGAGCGCTACGAGAAATGGCCTGGTATCAGCATCTCTTAATAATCTGTCATAGTAACCAGCGCCGTAACCAAGTCTGTGTCCATTTAAATCAAAAGCCACGCCTGGTAATACCATTAAATCAATATCATTTAGATCAACAAATTTGTAAAATTCAGGTTTCGGCTCAATTATCCCGTGTGAAGTTGGAGCTAATTCTTTGTCATAGTCATTTAATCCTGATAATAGTATGCGTTTATGTCTTTTATCCATCACAGGGATTACAACATCTTTACCTGTGGAAATTGCACTTTTTACTGCATCTTCTGTTATAACCTCACTCTTTATAGTGAGATAGAAATGTACAACTTTGGCCTGTTTGTATTCATAAAGATTTAAAAGGTTATTACAAATTATACTGCTAAGTTCAGCCCTCTCCTGAAGATTTAATCTATCCCTTTTACAAAGGATTTCTTCCCTTATCCCCTTTTTCAGAGTGGTGAGCATAAACAATCGCAAAAGGGACTATATACTTAAAGCCTTCTGTCCCCGTTTTATCATCTCCTCCGCATATTTTATAGCTGTTTTTGTAGTGTCCCTGCTTCCGAGCATCCTGCTTATCTCTTTCAGACGCTCATTTTCATCCAATCTCTTTATCTTTGTAACAACCCTGTTATCTGATATTATCTTTTCGACACTATAATGGTTATCAGCCATTGATGCAATCTGTGGTAGGTGAGTCACACAGCATACCTGATGTTCCAAAGACAGGTATTTAAGTCTCTTCCCAACCTCATCTGCCGCACCTCCGCCAATTCCACTGTCTACCTCATCAAATATCAGGGTCTGCACACTATCTGACCTCGGCAACAGGCATTTTATAGCCAGCATAATCCTTGAAAGCTCCCCGCCTGATGCTACCCTTGCTAATGGTCTTGGTGTCTCATTCAAGTTGGCTATTAAAAACTCTGCTGTATCAAAACCATTTTTTGATATGGCACCCTTGTCAAGACTGACTACAAATTGGGTATTCACCATCTGAAGGAGTGAAAGTTCATGCATAACCTTATGTTCAAGCCCTTTTGATGTTACTTTCCTTAACCTTGATAATTCACCTGCATCTTTTTCCAATTCCGCTGTCACCCTATTGATTTCCCCATTTAATAAACTTATATCCTGATCTGAATATTCTATCTCCTCCAGTTCCTTATTAATCTTTGATTGGTAAGATAATATCTCCTCAATGGTCTGTCCATATTTCTTTTTTAACTTATCAATAAGATAAAGCCTCTCTTCGATCTGACCTAATCTTTCAGGGTCATATCTTATTTCATCTTTAAATCTGCGAAGGAGATTTGATACCTCTCTTAAATTAACATTGGCTGTTCTGGCAAGTTCTGCAGCTTCTTGAATCTTAGGATATACCCTGGTTATTTCAGTAATGTTATCAATTACTTTACTCAACTCACTTAAGACAGACCTTTCATTATCATATAAATTGTGATAGGCTTCATTACTCAGTTCAGAGAGGAGTTTTGAATTTGATAAGAGGTACCTTTCTGATGTAAGTTCTATATCTTCTCCTACTTTTAAATCCGCTTCTTTTATCTCCGATATCTGATACCTATAGAATTCCTCTTTACCCTTTTTATCCCTGATAGAATCTTCAAGTGAGTTCAATCTGTTCTTTAACTGTAGAAGATACAGATAGCTCTCTCTTACCTTATCTCTCTGATCTTTAACCCTGCCAAAGGTATCAAGATAGTCTATATGCATTTCCTTTTTGAGCAGATTCTGATGTTCATGCTGCCCGTATAAATCAATTAGACATGCGCCTATATCCTGCAGAATTGAAAGGGTTGAAAGGATGCCATTAATATATATCCTGCTTTTACCGCTTGAGGATATAATTCTCCTGATTATTAATTCACTTCCATCCAGCGGAATCCCATAATTTGTTATCTTATTAAGAAGATCAGGATCGATCAACTCATCAAAGACTGCCTCAACAATTGCCTCTTCTGCACCATCCCTGACTACATCTGCTGATGCCCTTCCACCTGCTATGAGACTCAGGGCATCAACCAGGATCGACTTTCCAGCCCCTGTCTCACCTGTAAAGACAGTTAAACCAATGCCAAATTCCAGACTTACTTCATCTATGATGGCAAAGTCCCTGATCCTGAGTATCCTTAGCATCTGCCTTCCTTATTACATCTTTTATAATTCTCAGATGGTCAGTAATTTTTCTATCTTTTCCTTATACTGTGGTTTTGACAGGGCACCCACGAGTTTATCAACAACCTTTCCATCTTTAAAAAACATAATTGTAGGTATGCCCATTATCTGATAACGGCCTGCAACATCAGGGTTTTCATCTGTATTAAGTTTTAAAACCTTAACCCTTCCTTCGTACTCTTTAGATAAATCATCCACTATAGGTGATACCATTCGACATGGGCCACACCATGCCGCCCAGAAATCCACCAATACTACCCCATTTGCCTGCAACACCTCTGCATCCCATGAATCCTTAGTTACAGCCTTTACATCCCCCATAAGATTTCCTCCTATTGTTGTTTAAGAAGTCTTAAGTGTGTTCAGGATTTATCAGTCTGAATAGGTACAATCCCTTTAAATATCTTCCACCCCTTCAGGAGATCAACAGCCCTCTGTAATTGCACATCCTCCTCTTCTGTAACAGCTTCACTTAATACAGGTGGTTCCTCATCTTTCTCGTTTTCATTTTTAATGCCGTCCTTTTTTTCTTCTTCTTCAACAGGGGCTGTCTCATTTCCCAGGTGTTTTTTAAGATCCTTTTCTCTGATAACCTTTCTTTCTAAATCCTTTTCAACCTTGCCGTCATGTAATTTAACAACAATATCCGGGGTAATACCTGTATTCTGGATTGACGTCCCCTTAGGTGTATAATATTTGGCCGTTGTCAGCCTCATGCCTGAACCATCAGTTAATGAAAAAACCGTCTGAACTGAACCTTTTCCGAATGTCTGGGCCCCAAGGACTACACCCCTTCCCCAATCCTGGAGTGCTCCGGCAACGATCTCAGAGGCACTCGCACTCCCCTCATTGACAAGAACAACTATTGGATAGTCTTCCTTGATCACTTCAGAAGTAGAAGATGAAAGATATTCCTCTTTTTCACCATCCCTCCCTTTTACCGAGACTACGAGTTTCCCCTCTTTCAGGAAGAACTCCGAAACCTGCACGGCCACTTTTAACAGACCCCCTGGATTATTTCTGAAGTCGAGTACGAGAGACTTCATACTCTGTTTCTGAAGATCCTTAATGGCGTTTTCAAGATCATCACCTGTCTTTTCCTGGAATTGTGTGATCCGTATATAACCTATTTCATTATCAATCATCTTACTCTTTATACTCTTTATCTTGATTATATCCCGTACGATTGCAAAATCGAGAGGCTCCTTTTCCCCTTCCCTGACTATTGTAAGATCAACCTTTGTGCCTTTAGGCCCTCTCATCTTTTCCACTGCATCATTTAATGAAAGATCCTTTGTAAACTCATCATTGATCTTGAATATATGGTCACCTGCCTTTATACCGGCCCGCCATGCAGGTGTATCTTCAATCGGTGCGATAACAACAAGTTTTTTATCCTTTATGCTGATCTGGATACCGAGCCCGCCGAATTCCCCCTTTGTATCAACCTGCATCTCCTTGTATGTCTCAGGTGTCATAAAATTAGTATGCGGATCAAGATCGGAAAGCATTCCCTTTATTGCACCATAGACAAGGTCCTTCGTCTTAGTCTCTTCTACATAGTTCCGTTGAACAAGGGATAGTGCCTCTGCAAATACCCGCAGCTCTTCATAGTTCTCTCCTCCAAGCACCGGAGTCCAGAGACCTTTACCAAAGACTATCCATGCCCCTGCAACCACCATGATTGCAATTACAGCAAAACCCTTTTTCCATTGTCTTTTCTTGTCGTACATTCTACTCTTCCTCCAATATATTAATTAATATAATTCCAATTCCCTTCTACCTGTTACCTGCTTTAAGCCACGCAAGTGGATCAATAGCCTGCCCATTATGCCTGATCTCAAAATAAAGTCCTTCTTTATCTGTAAGATTACCATTACCACTACCTGCTGCCGCAATTATATCACCCCTTTTTATCTTTTTACCCTTTAAGGCAACAAGCCTTGATAAATGACCATAAATAGAATAGTAACTATCTCCATGGTCTATAATTGTTATCAGGCCATAACCTTTAAGCGAATCTGCGTAAGCAACCACTCCATCATACACAGCCTTCACATCTTTTCCACTATTAGAAACTATCTCAATCCCCTTCTTAAAAACATACGCGTCAAACTCAGGGTGTTTCTGTTTTCCGAACCCTGAGACCACTTCTCCTGCAAGAGGCCAGTTAAGCCTCCCTCTCTCTTTTCCAAAACCAGTACTGATTGATGCAAGGTCACTTCGTTTCTTCTCATATATCTCTATAAGACTTTTTAATTCTGCAGATGCACTGGAAAGTCTTCTCAATTCACCTTCGTATATTGCCTTTCTTTCCTGGATGCCTGCAAGCTTTACACGACTCTGCCTGACATCCCTTTCAATCAATGTTTTATCCTTAAGCAATTTATCCTTCTCTGCCATTAAGGTATGATGTCTCTTATTTATCCCAAGCAACTGCCCATTCAGTGAATCAACCTCTTTATCGAGGTCTTTTAACATTCGGTTTGCCTCGTTAATTAAAATATCTTCAAATTTAGCACTTACAATAAATTCATTATAGTCAGCAGAGGCAAACAGTACTCCACTTAGCCCTTTATTTCTTCCTATTTGTGACTTATATGTGTATTTCAGAAATTCTGCCATCTCTCTCTTTTTGTCAGTCAATTCAGTTGTAATTATATCTATCTCAACCTGGGTGCTGTTTAACTCCCTCTCTTTTTCTATGATCCTTCTATCGGTCTTTTTAAGATCACTCTTCTTGTCAATCAGGTCCTTCTGCTTTACATTAATATTTTTATTTACCTTCTTCTCTTCTATTGCAGCCTGTTTGGATGCCTTTTTCTTCTCACTGATCTTTTTGTTTATATCCTCTAATTCCTTCTGACTCTTTTTTATTTCTTTATCTACACTCTGGATATCAACGACCTGAGGATTACCTGACTTTGCATCAGCTGCATTATAAACATTTAAGCATAAAAATAAAAATATAGCTACTCCCAAATATTTACCAACTGAAACCCAGCTCCCGAAACACCCTATGATAACACTTAAACCTATAATCAGGGCAATGGCCTCCCATGGAATAAATGTAAACTCCATGCCCCCTAACCATAAATAGGCTGCAGGAGGGATCTTGTAAAGGATTAGCTTATATGCCAGAAACAGCATTACAATTGAACTCAGGGCACTGATAAGACATAAGACCCCGCCCTCAATTAAGAAAGGAATCTTTATGAATATATTTGTTGCCCCTGCATACTTCATAATCTCTATCTCATCACGTCTTGTGATAAGGGTGAACTTCACTGTACTGTAGACTGTAAATAAAACAAGTAGAATGATGATCCCCCCTATTACAGCCCCAATAACCTTTGCAGTAGAAATAAGGATATCAAGTCTTTCAACCCACTCTTTGCCGTACTCCACATCCTCTATCTCCTTTAATCCCTTTAATCTTGCTGCAAGTGTTTTGATTCCTTCAGGGTTTCTTGCATCACTAACAAGGCTTATCCTGAAGGAATCAGGCAAAGGATTTCCATCCAACTCTTTAACAATCTCACGGACACTAAGTATATTCTTTGACAGCATCTCCAGCGCATAATCTCTTGAAATAAAGTTAACCGCGTCAACCTCTCTGAAATCTTCTATCTCATTTTTTATATCAGCCACCCTTTCATGCGGTACACTATTATCAAGATATGCGATAACCTGCATATCACTCTTTAATGTCTCTGCAAATATTGTAATATTATAGAATGAAAGGAGAAAGATGCCAAACACAAGCAGGATAAAGGACATAATACCAATAGCAGTAAAAGCGATATACCTGTAAGCTTTTATCTGTAAAAAGGCCTCCCGTATCCCTTCAAGCAGCATCATCTATTTCACCCGAAAATCCCCCCCTCCCTATCCCTCCCCCTCAAGGGGGGAGGGGAGGGTGGGGGTGAATGTTTCCTTTGAAGCTCCCTGCAGCAAGCTGCAGTGATTACGCTCGCTGTGCATTTTCCAATGATATTACCTTCTTTTTCATCTTATTAACAATATCATAATCATGCGTGGCAATAACTATTGTAGTCCCGGTCTTGTTCACCTTTTCAAGTATCTGAAATATCTCGAGCGCACTTTTTGAATCCAGATTCCCTGTTGGTTCATCCGCTAACAGAACGAGCGGATCTTTTACTATAGCCCTCGATATTGCAACCTTCTGCTGCTCACCACCGGATAGTTCTTTTGAAACTGCATATATCCTGTCTTCCATACCTACCAGCCTTAGAGTCTCTTTAACCCTGTTTTCCGTATCTTTCCATGAAAATCCTGTTACCCTTAACACAATGGAGATATTATCATAAACTGTTTTATGCAAAAGTAGTCTTGAGTCCTGAAATACAAATCCTATGCTGCGTCTGATATATGGTATACGCGAGCGGTTTATATCAGAAATATCTTCATCCTGAAATATTATCTGTCCTGAATCCGGAATCTCTTCACAAAAAATAAGTTTAAGTAATGTGCTTTTACCTGAGCCGGTAGGGCCGCAGATAAAGACAAATTCACCTTTATCTATTTTAGCAGTAAAGTTTTCCAATACTGGAATACCGTTATATACTTTAGTAACATTATTAAGTTGTATCATGTAAAAAGTTACCTTTATATATCGCCTGTATCATCTCCTTATGCTGCTCATTCATCAATTGCTCGACAACCCCTCTTAAATCATCCCTTTCAAGTAAATATACATAACTTGTCTTTTTTGAAGATATAACAACACCTCCGAAGAATGTCCTGGTAAGTACAATTGGATTATTCACCCCTCCGTCTTCTGTCTGGACATGATATACCTTCCCATTATGCACAATATCACTATTAATACCTGTTACCATAAAAACCTTTCCTGTATTTCAAAGGCATTCTTAATAACTTCCAACTTATTTCCATAAATAGAGACAACGTCAAACCGGCATGGGTGGTCTGAACATTTCTTTTCATTGATATAAGACAATGCAACTCTTATTATCTTATTCTGCTTCCGCAAATCAACCGCTGCCTCAGGATTCCCATAATGTAATGTACTTCTTGACTTGACTTCAATAAAAACTATCGTATCACCATCCCTGGCTATAAGGTCAATCTCCCCCAAACGGTTCTTATAATTTCTCTCAATTATCAAATAATTATTAGCCATCAAATATTTTATTGCAGCATCTTCACCAAGTTTTCCTTTAGCCCGTGTACTTTCCTTTACCATATTATCAGAAATCAAATTTCAGATTTAAGAACTTTTTTAAAAAGCTCTTTCTATGAATCACAGATGGGCCGAATTGTTTCAGCCTTTCCATGTGCTCTTTCGTACCATAACCTTTATGCGTGATGAAATTATACTGGGGAAATATTGAATGCTCCCGGACCATCAGCATGTCTCTTGTAACCTTTGCTATAATAGACGCTGATGCAATCGAAATACTCTTTGAATCACCCTTAATAATTGAGCTTTGTGGAAGGTCGACATCAGAGAGTGATACCGCATCAATAAGCAGGAAATCAGGAGGAATATTTAATTCCTTAATAGCCATTTCCATGGCCTTAATAGTTGCCCTTAATATATTTATTCTATCAATATCCTCATTTCCGACAACACCTACACCTGTGGACACTGCACACCTTTTTATTATCTCAAAAAGAAACTCCCTTTTTGAAGGTGTCAGTTTCTTTGAATCATTTACCCCATCAATGGTTAATCCCACTGGCAGTATAACTGCTGCTGCTACAACAGGCCCGGCAAGGCATCCCCTGCCAGCCTCATCAATCCCTGCAATATATTTATAGCCCTGCCTGTATGCCTCATATTCATAAGTGAGGTCAGGTACCAGGCACATTTTCTATCCCCCGTCTGTTTTCTCTGCCTCTTTCCCTGCAACTCTCTCTTTTTGAAATATCTCCTTTACCTCATCTATACGCATAGCCCGTCCCTTCTTACTACGGATATAATATAGCTTTGCCCGGCGTACCCGGCCTTTTTTTATTACCTTTATATCCTGAACTGTTGGAGAATAGATAGGAAATATACGTTCAACCCCCACTCCATATGAGACCTTTCTTACTGTAATTGTTTCTCTGGTGTTTCTCCCCCTCCTGGCAATAACATTCCCCTCGAACATCTGCAGACGTTCCCTGTCACCTTCGATGACCTTGACAAATACCTGCACAGTGTCCCCTATATTAAAGGGTGGTATACTCTTCTGTGAATGCTGCTTCTCGATACGCTCTATTGTATTCATATTGATTCCTCCTCCCTGATCTCTCCAAGTAAGTCTTTTTCTTCTTCTGAAAGCTCCACAGTGGATAAAAGATCAGGCCTTTTCCTTAATGTATTTACTAACTTCTGTCTCTTCCTCCACAACCTGATCTCTTCGTGATTGCCGGAGAGTAATACATCCGGTACCTTCATACCCATAAGTTCAGATGGTCTTGTATAATGCGGATAATCAAGCAGCCGGTTAAAAGATTCTTCCTCTGCAGATGATATATCCCCTAAAACACCTTCTATCAATCTGACTGTAGAATCTATTATCACGAGTGCCGCGAGTTCTCCTCCTGTTAAAACATAGTCCCCTATTGAAATCTCTTCTGGTTTAAGATATATCCTTACCCTCTCATCTATACCCTCATAATGACCACATATAAATAATATTCTTCTCTTTTCCTGGCTCAGATCGTAAGCGATCTCCTGACTGTATCGTTTCCCCTGTGGTGATAGAAGAATAATCCTTAAATCTTTATCACCTTCTCCTATATGCGCAACAGCCCTTAAAATCGGCTCTGCCTTTAAAACCATTCCTGCGCCGCCACCGTAGGGAGAATCATCTGCAGTGTGATGCTTGTCGAATGTGAAATCCCTTATATTGATAACCCTTACTTCTAACAGGCCCTTATCAATCGCCCTCTTTATTATACTCTCATCGAGGACTGAAGATATCATCCCCGGGAAGAGTGTCAGGACGTCACAACGCATATTTTCAGGTTAATCCATCTATTAATGAAATAATCATCCGCCTGGTCCTGATATCCACCTCCTTGATAACATCGTGGATAGCAGGTATCAGATATTCCCGGTCTGAACCCTTAACAATATATACGTCATTACTCCCGGTTTCCATGATATCCACAATCTTGCCAAGATTCCTGCCATCTGTTGTATAAACATCCATGCCGATTATCTCAAAATGATAATAATGTCCCCTCTCAAGTCCTGGAACTTCATCTGCAGGAACCATTATATGGCCGCCGACAATCTCTTCTGCCTCAGCTATTGTCAATGGAGGTTTAAACCCGACTATTACCCCCCCCTTTGCCATTATTACCCTCTCAATATGATATTCCTTAGTCATTCCGGATTTTGTAAATATACAAACCTTTTTAAGGGTTGAATAACGACGCGGATTATCTGAGAGGGATATTACTTTAATATCCCCTTTTATGCCATGGGTCTTTACTATATAGCCTACAGCAACAAAATCTTCTTTTCTCCACTCCCCTATTCCAGTATCTCCAGTACACACCTTTTCCCCAACTTTGTCCCTGCAGCACTTAGTATAGTCCTCATTGCCCTTGCGGTCTTTCCCTGCTTCCCAATAACCTTACCAAGATCCTCACGTGCCACCCGTAGTTCAAAAACTACTGTTTTCTCTCCTTGAACCTCTCCAACAACTACATCAGACGGGCTATCAACAAGGGCTTTAGCAATTTGCTCGATCAGTTCTTTCATCGCAACCACCTCCATTTCTTTTAAATATCAAGAATCAAAAAAAATTTACGATGAGGATGTTTCCCTAATCTCGTTAAATCTCTTCATGACGCCGCTTTTCTTAAAAAGCTGTTTCACTGTATCAGAGACCTGTGCCCCTTTTGAAAGCCAGTTCAGGGCCTTATTCTCGTCTATCTTAATTACAGGTGTCTCTGCAAGGGGATCATATACCCCGAGTATCTCAATGAATCTTCCATCCCTCGGCATACGGGAGTCTGCCACTACCACCCTGTAGAATGGTCTTTTTTTCCTGCCCATCCGCGTGAGACGTATTATTGTAGCCACTAATTCACCTCCTTTTCTTTCTATCGTTATTATTCCAGTGGTCTTCCTTTATGCTCATCTATTATTCCTTTTATATTCCAGAGTTGCAAATCAAAATCCCTGTCTGCAACCAAAAAGTGGATATTGACATTCACATCTACCGGAATCTTCTCAGATTGTTTCCACTTATGAAAATTTTCCCTGAGTCTCTGTACAAAGGGTTGAGCCTTTATCTCATCTACACCATAAAGCAGTATTATGAATTCATCTTCTCCATAACGCCCTGCCACATCGACCTCTCTTATAGTCTTCCTTATAACCTTCCCTATCCCCTTCAAGACATCATCACCAACTTTACTGCCAGCTTTATTATTAATCTCCCTGAGCCTCTCCACATCCATCATCAGAAGCGCCACTCCTCCACCATGCCTCTGGGCTCTTTTTGCCTCTATGTTATATATTTCCTCAAAATATTGTCTGTGATAAAGTTGTGTAAGAGGGTCAAGCCGCTCACCTGAAAGGAGCTTTTCCTCTAACAACTGTTTATTAATCTCATTTCTTATTATAATTGCTGCATATGCGGAGTTATTTTCATATTGTAATGCTGCACATACGCCTGGAAGTATAACTGATCCGCCTGATTTAGTCATTACCTTTATCTCTAACCGGTCCGATCCCCTTTTAGTCTGTATTACACCCTGTTTTGGACAATCATTTTCACATAACTGGTTGCCTTCAGTATCAAAACATAAAAAAAGTTCAGTACAAAGCCTGGTAGATTCCACTTCTGACTTCTTCCATCCGGTGATTTCCTCAGCAGCACTATTTATTGCCAATACCCGCCACTCTTTATCAATAATAAAAATGGCATCAGAGGTATAATCAAAGATATCTATCAATCTGAGATTATCTATATTAAACATTTGTATTTTCTTGCAGGACAAGATGTCCTGCCTATCCTGTCTTTATTATGAAAAGAGTCTCCTTGCCTGATTTATCATGGAGAGCTTCCCTTTTCCTCCTGAAAGGCTTTTCATCATCTTTTTTGCCTCTAAAAAGTGTTTAAGGAGTCTGTTTACCTCTTCAACACTAGTTCCGCTGCCATTTGCAATACGCTTACGCCTGTCCCCGTTAATTATTGTATGGTCCTTCCTCTCTTTAACAGTCATTGAGTTTATAATCGCCTCCACATGCTTGAGGCTGTTCTCTTGAATCTCCCCTCCGACATTTTGCAATATCTTCCGGCCGCCAGGTATCATTTGTATGAGATCTGTGAGTGAACCGAGCCTTTTCAGTTGTTTTAATTGAGATTTGAAATCCTCGAGGGTAAACTTGTCTCCTTTAAATTTATCCTTGAGGTTTTTAACATCTTCTACTGATATCGCGTTCTGGGCCTTCTCTATCAAAGAGAGTACATCACCCATCCCTAATATCCTTGATGCCATACGGTCAGGGAAAAATTGTTCAAGCTGATCAAGTTTCTCACCCATCCCAAGCAGTTTAATTGGTTTACCTGTAACCTCTCTGATCGATAGGACAGCCCCGCCTCTGGCATCACCATCCATCTTTGTCAGTATGAATCCTGTGATATCAAGCGTATTATTAAAATGGGTGGCGATATTTACTGCATCCTGACCTGTCATGGCATCAACAACAAGGAGTACCTCACCTGGATTAACCTTTTTTTTAATTCGTATCAATTCCTCCATTAATTCATCATCAATATGGAGTCTTCCTGCAGTATCAAGTATAACAACATCATTGCCGTACATCTTTCCATATTCAACGCCGCCAATGCAGACTTCCACTGCGTCTTTACCAGCATCAGGTGTAAAAACAGGGACCCTCAGCCCTTCCCCCAGGACTGAAAGTTGTTTTACAGCAGCAGGCCTCCTGATATCCGCTGCCACAAGCAAAGGTTTCCTGTTATCCTGCTTAAACATCTTAGCGATTTTACCTGCTGTTGTAGTCTTTCCAGACCCCTGCAATCCAACAAGCATGATAACAGTTGGAGGAGCAGGTGAAAGATGTATACCCTTACTCCTTTCACCCATAACAGAACACAACTCTTCAAAAACAATCTTTACAACCTGCTGGCCTGGTGAGAGGCTCTGCATTACCTCTTGTCCCAAAGCCCTGTCCTTAACCTTTTCAATAAATGATTTAACCACCTTGAAGTTTACGTCAGCCTCAAGAAGAGCAAGTCGCACTTCTCTCAGCCCTTCCTGTATATCCTTTTCAGTAAGGATACCCCTGCCTTTAAACTTCTTTAATACAGCGTCTATTTTAGATGTCAGATTTTCAAACATTTTCTGATATATTATAATAAAAATACATGAAACTATAAGAGTTTAGATAACTTTAGGCAAGTTGTCAAGAACTAAACCACCATCTCCCGGTTTTAGCCCCAAGGAATTGCCCAAGGATTGATAAACCAATGGTATAGGGGATTACAGTATAATTAAGGCCGGTAAGCTTTCTTATAAAGATAATGGGTATAACTGGGAGGTGTATACATAAAAACCAGACTAATGAAAATTTCCGTGTCTTAATCCTTATAATCCCAAAAGGGAAGTTTAATAAAAATGCTCCGCTTGATATAAAAAAGAGGGTTAATGGTTCCATTTTCTACATAACAATAAGGCATGCCATGTCTATTAGTCAAGCAATTTCCTGATGTTGTTTCACTCACCGTTTTCTTCCAGTATCGGGTAAGAGATGTTTGTTATATGGGAGTTGATCCTTTTCAGATTGCTCAATATATCAAGGTGTATGGCACTGGTATCAATGGCCTCCTGAAGTCCCATATGAAGCCTGTTAATATGTGCCTGCCTTAAATCCCTTTCCATCTCACCGAGGTGTACCTTATGTCTTAGTATAGTATGTGCAAGGTCTTTATTCCTGCTCGCGAAGGCTGATATACTTATGTCAAAGTTCTCTACTACCTTCTGATGGAAGTCCACTATCTCCTTCATACCCTCATCAGAAAAAGAGACTCCTGATGTTATCTTCTTCTTTGCAAGCTCCATGAGGTTCTTATCAATAATATCACCTATATTCTCCATATTGCTTGTAAAGGCAATAATCTCAAACTCCCTTTTTGACTCAGCAGGTGTAAGGGTTGTCTGAGCTATCCTTGTCAGGTAGAGTTTGATCTCCCTGTCAAGAAGGTCAACCTCATCATCCCTCTGCTCTATCTTATATAAGAGGTCTCTGTTATTAGTTTGAAACACACTTATACTCTCCCTTAGCATCCACTGTACAATATCAGACATCCTCAATGCCTCACGGGTTGCCTGACCAAGTGCAAGAGCTGGTGTATTAAGTACATGAGGGTCGAGATATTTTGGACCAAATCTTTCCTCACCTTCACCCTCCGGTATCATCTTTCTTATTAGATTTGCAAGGGGGTCTGCAAATGGAAGGAACATTACAGCAATGGCAACATTAAACATGGTGTGGGCATTTGCTATCTGACGGGGAATGTCTGACGCAGTATATTCTATAATATATCTAAAAAGTCCTATAAACGGAAAAAATATAATCACACCCAGAACTTTGAAAAAGATATGTGCAGCAGCAACCTGCCTCGCCTCTACATTTGCACCCATGCTTGTAACTATGGCAGCAGCACATGTGCCTATATTTGCACCGAGTATAATTGGAATTGCAACATTTAATGTCATCAGGTCCTGAAGGGAGAGCGCAAGCACCATCCCTATTACAGCAGCACTGCTGTGAACAATGGCTGTTATGAGTGCAGCAATAAGGATACCTAATATCGGACTATCTCCAATTGAAAGTAGTATGGCTTTAAGATATTCACTTTCTCTTAAAGGGATCATGCTGTCAGACATTATCTTTATGGAGAAGAATATGAATGAAAATCCCAGGATTCCCTGTCCCAAATCCCTTACAACTGACCTTTTGGCAAGGAACATTAGAGCAATCCCAATTGCCACAAAGAGGATTGCAACATCGTATATCCTGAATGCAAGCAACTGGACTGTTACAGTAGTACCTATATCAGCGCCAAGGATAACACCAATAGTCTGGTTAAGCTTCATCAGGCCTGAGCTGACAAAGCCAACGAGCATAACTGTAGTAGCACTGCTGCTCTGAAGTATAGCAGTGATTACAGCGCCAACTCCTATACCTATGAATTTATTTTTTGTTAATGATGTAAGGATGGCTCTAAGACGGCCGCCTGCCGCCTTCCTGAGCCCTTCACCGGCGAGTCTGATTCCATAGAGCAGGATTGCAATACCACCGAGAAAGGATATAACAATAAAAAAGACCATTATTACCCGATCTTCACAAACTCGACCCTCTCCCACTTCCCTTTAACAAACTTCATCCTCTCAGCCTTCTTCCTTCTCTTATCATACGCAGTATCCATACGGAGATTATAGAATATATCTTTATAGTGTTCAATATCACCGTACATCTTTTCCCATCGGGAGATATGTCCGGCCCCCTTTGCTACCATATAATCATCTATGATAACCTGAATCTCTTTCAAAAG
>MHER01000146.1:14831-26833 GCA_001805205.1 Nitrospirae bacterium RIFCSPLOW2_12_42_9
GGATGAGATTCCTGCTCTTCTTTTAAATTTTCAACACTCTTCATAATCTTTGCATACATCTCTGATCTGATCTTACTGTTGATCTTAAACAGACCACTACCCCTCTCTATATTTAATAGATTCTCGTACAGTTTTTCGATCTCTTTTATCCTACTCTTCTTTGTATTTTTCATTGTTCTGCCTTATACCCCCTGTTTTATTTATTAATTATGCCACATAAGCCCATTTTAATCTATTATATTGCCATAGATTATTAGAGTTATCGCCAATCTCTGTTTTGGGGGTACTTATATTAATTGATTATTGATAATTTAGGTGTATTTTGGGTAATATGGATGGCTATTTAGCCGTCCTCATTATATCAACTTTTTAGATTTTTAAGGATTGTCCGTGTGGCAGAGGAACGATTAAGGGTATAGAAATGTATTCCAGGTGCACCTTTTGAAAGGAGGTCCTGACACTGTTTTGTTGCATACCCTATACCTAATTCCATAACTGCCCTTCTATCATTACGTATCTCATGTAATCTTTCTCTTAAATCAGAGGGGATAGTGGCACCACAAAGGGATGTAAATCGTTCAACCTGATCAGCACTTGTTATTGGCATAATCCCCGGGATAATAGGTTTATTAATCCCAATCTTTGATGCACGGTCAAGCAGATCAAAATAGAGGCGATTATCAAAAAAAAGCTGAGTTATGAAGAACTCTGCCCCGGCCATTGATTTCATATTCAGATAATAAGTATCCTTTTCCAGGGATGGACTTTCAGTATGGCCTTCAGGGAAGGCAGCAGCCCCAATACAGAAGTCATAATTATCGTGTATATATTGAATCAGTTCATTAGTATGATTGTAGCACTGCGGCATTTGGGCAATAGAGTTTGTATCCTGTGGTTTGTCTCCGCGTAAGGCAAGGATATTTTCTATCCCATTTTCCTGTAATTTATCAAGTATTCTCTTAAGGTTCTCACAGCTCGTACCTGTGCAGGTCAGGTGCGCCATGGCCTCAATATCGAGTTCATTTTTAATACGGATAACCCATCCTGCAGTCTTATCCCTTGTGCTTCCACCTGCCCCATATGTTACAGAGACAAAGGAAGGCCCGAGCTCTTTTAGATTCTCAATGGTTTCAAAGAGCCTCTTTTCGCCTTCATCTGTCTTTGGTGGGAAAAACTCAAAAGAGAATATTTGCCTCTTATTTTTTAGAAGCCGGGCAATCTTCATCGGGCCTTATTATAACCTAATTTGGGGAAAATATATATCCAATATGATAAGCCCTGATCCCAAAGTTTATATTTTAGAGAGTAATCGAGAAGAACTTTCCCAATATATATCCAACCCCGGCAGCAAGTGAACCGAGGATTACGATCTCGAGGCTGCTCTTAAGCCAGCTTGTCTTGGTAAGTATGGTCTTTCCAACACCAATACCAAATAAGACAACTACTGCAATTGAAATAGATATTTTCAGGGCGCTGAAAGAATCTTTAAAAAAGATATATGGGAATATCAACGGGAGTCCACCGAGGATAAAGGAAATACCCATCAGCATCCCGACCTTAAGCGGGTTATCAAAGTTTTCATCTACAATACCAAGCTCATCACGCATCATGAATTTGATCCATCGGTCCTTATCCTCTGTAACCCTATGGACTATCATTTCAACTTCATCCTCTGTAAATCCATGTCCTTTAAATATCTCCCGTATCTCTTCCCGCTCCTTTTCCGGGGACTCAATAATCTCCCTCCTCTCACGTTCAAGCTCCTTCTGAAAAAACTCTCTCTGGGATTTTGATGCGAGATATGCGCCGATAAACATGGAGGTTGACCCTGCCATTATTGAGGCCATACCTGTAAAGAGAACCATTCTGCTCTCTGCAATAGAACCTGTAACACCTGCCACAAACCCGACTGTGCTTACAAGGCCATCATTCATCCCGAATATCACCTCCCGTATCTGACGGCCTTTCGGGGTGTGCCAGTCCTCATCATGAAACTTCTTAAGGAGGTTGGCTTTTTCATCACCTCTGTTAAACCATGATCTGATGAGCTGTGGTATCATCTGCATATCTTAATTATAAACCATGTCAGGAGGTAACTGTGGCCTGCCTGCCGGTCAGTTCGTCTTCGGCCCTGTCATTTCGTATGGATCCAGGATCGATTTGGCCTCTTCATTTGTAAGTATCCCTTTTTCTATAACTAAATCTATGATTGACCTTTTTGTCAGGAGTGCCTCTTTTGCCAACTTTGCTGCTGCCTCATAACCAATGAATGGATTCAGTATAGTTGCCAGTCCCGCACTACTTTCAGCAAATTCGCTGCAACGCTCTTCATCAGCTTCAATACCCGACACACATCTCTCAGTAAAGAGCTTTATGACATTTGTCAGCAGATGGATAGATGAAAGGAGATTGTAATTAATTACAGGCATCATAACGTTTAACTCAAGCTGGCCTGCCTGACCGGCCATTGTAATAGTCATGTCATTTCCAATTACCTGAAAACATACCATATTGAGTACCTCAGCCATAACCGGATTTACCTTACCGGGCATAATAGATGAGCCAGGTTGAACAGCAGGAAGACGTATCTCTGATATACCGGTTCCCGGCCCGGAGCTGAGCAGCCTCAGATCGTTTGCTATACGGATCAGCTCAACAGAAAGTAATTTGAGTTTTGCCGAGAGTGATATAAAATCTCCCATGCTCTGCATTGAGGCTATCAGGTTTTTTGAGCCCTTAAATTTATAACCGGTAATCTCCCTGAGATATTGGATCACCTTCTTTTGATATTGCGGGTGAGTATTAATACCTGTCCCCACTGCAGACCCGCCTATACCAAGTTCAAGCAGCTTTTCCCGCTCATATTGTATTTCTTTTGCTGACTTCGCTACCGCAACTGAATATCCTGCAAACTCCTGACCAAGCCGTATAGGCACTGCATCCTGCAGGTGTGTCCTCCCTGACTTGATAATATGATCAAATTCCTTTCCCTTATCTGATAAGGCATTGGTCAATCCATTAAGGATTCGCATTAAATCCTCCACTGCAATTAATGCTGCAATCCTCATAGCAGTAGGAAAGACATCGTTTGTAGACTGGGACATATTTACATGGTCATTCGGGTGTATGATTGAGTAATCCCCTTTCTTCCTGCAAAGAATTTCAATGGCCCTGTTGGCAATTACCTCATTTGTGTTCATATTGTGTGATGTGCCTGCACCGGCCTGATAGACATCGACAACAAAATGATCCTGCCACTTGCCTTCTGCTACCTCTCCGGCTGCAGTTACAATTGCCTTACCTCTTCGTATGTCAAGTTTGCCGAGATCCATGTTAGTCATGGCTGCTGCCTGTTTTATAAGTGCAGCAGCACGAATAAATTCTGGAAACTGTTTAATCCCGCTGATTGGAAAGTTCTCAATAGCCCTTACGGTCTGCACTCCATAATATGCCCATGATGGCACCTTTCTTTCTCCGAGGGTATCCCGCTCTATCCGGAATCTATGACCTTTTTCCACCTGAAAATCCCCCCCGAACACCACGCTGTAGGGACAAACCTTTAGGTTTGTCCCTTTCCTGTTGGACAGACCTAAAGGTCTGTCCCTACGTCTACGCCCATTTTCATTGTCCTTCGTGTTAACATGTAACATGATTGTTTCATTCTAAAATCCCCGCAAATTTGTATGATCAGGCCTGACTATTTATCTGTCAGCAGGACCCTAAGCCCATCACTTCCTGCTGCAATGTATATGTTATTATCTTCACCTGGAAATATTGACGAAACCTTTATGGTAAGATTATGTCTCCTGTTGGATGAAATTGGTTTCTCTATTCCATCTGATTTAAGTTCAGCAATAACCTTGTCACCAGCAAGGTAAATAGTATTATCTCGTAAGTGGATGTCTTTAATCTCAAAACCTATACCTATCTTGTCTATCTTTCTGATTGCCTTTGGATTTGAGATATCAAGAATGAACAAATCTCCTTTACCGGAAGAGATAAAAGCCCTGTCATCCTTTACTTTGACATTATTGACTCCTTTAGCCTTAAATAGGTAAATCCTCTCCGGCTTTAAAGCATCCCTGATATCCACTATCTCCAGACCTGAATCACCCCCGGCAATCAGGAGATAATTATTTTGAATATAAATGTCCTCCGGATGGCCTTCGGTTAAATAGCTTGCTATATATACCGGTCTCCCTGGAATCGTTATATCAATTAATTTGACACCTTCCCCTCCATCTGCAATATATGCAATTTTATCTTTAACAATTACCTTATTTGAAAGTCCGGTTGTATCAAAACCTCCGATCCTTACAGGTTTATAAGGATTACTAAAATCTATGATATGCAGCCCGGCATCTCCTGAGACAACAAATGCAAAATTATCCTTTACAAACAGGTCTTGAGAATCACCTGGCAGCATTATGCCTGAAATCCATGTGGGGTTCTCAGGATTACTGATATCAATGATTTGAAATCCCTGTGAGCCATTTACAATATAACCGTAATTCCCTTTTATATACACTTCATGGGTATAGCCATAGTAGCCATAACCACCGACCTCAAAAGGCCTCTTCGGGTCTGAAATATTGATTACCTTTATCCCTGACTCCCAGTCAGCAAGATAGGCAAAATCACCTTTTACCTTTACATCCCATCCCATCCCGCTCGTGTCCAACCCGCTGATAATTTCTGGTTTTACTGGATTGCTTACATCCACGATCTGAAGCCCTGATCTCCAGTCAGCGATATAGGCAAGATTCCCTGAAACAAAGATACCCCTCGCATTTCCAGGTGTCTTCAACACACCAATACCTGCCGGCCTTAATGGGTCTTTAACATCAACAATATGAAGCCCGGTGTCATAAGATACAACATAGGCAATTCTATCTTTTACAAATACATCCTCTGCATTAACAGCCTCAGAATAACCTGAAACAATTACAGGTCTCTCCGGTTTAGTAACATCAACTATCAGTAATCCCTTCTTATCCGCTGCAACAAAGGCATAACCATCCTTGACTGTGATCCCCCATGCAAGCCCATTTGTCTCAAACCTGCTGACCGGTACAGGATGATAAGGATCTTTCACATTAATGATTGAGACCCCTCCACGATGGTCTGCAACATATAGAAGATCGCCATTTAGCTCTATAATATAGGCAAGACCCTGTGTTGGATATTCACTGATTATCTTTGAACCAAGGGGATTACTTATGTCTATAATCTGAAGCCCATGGTCATCATCACCTACATATGCAATATTATCTTTCACAAAGATCCCCTTTGGTGACCCTGGTGTGTGGATATTGCTTATATGCACAGGTGCATAAGGATATGTAACATCATATATGTGAAGGCCTGAATACCAGTCTGCAAGATAGAGATAATTGTCTTTTAGAAAGATCTTCCTTGCATATCCTCCTTTTGTAGTATCACTTAATGTATCAGATAAAACTGTAAGAGGTTTTATGAGAAATGTGAAGAGGATTATAAACAACCATATTATTCTCCTGATCATGTCATCCTGTTATTTTCTTATCACTTTCAGTTTATTTTCTAAATCGCCTCGTTAATTATAGTCTGGAGAGACAAAAACGGTCAAGCAAACAAAATAGTGATGTGAATTATGAAACCGTGATATAATTTAATCTTACAAAAGGACGATTCAGATGGGCAAAAAAAGTAGCGGGTTCCAACAGAAGATAATTATTGCCCTCCTTGGAGTGGGACTCCTGTCAGGTGCAACTGCACTATTATTTTCCTATGTAAGCAGGACAAAGGCACTTGAAGATACTATTGGGGCCAATTTTGAGAGATTAGCCTTAGATACAGCACAAAAAGTAGATATTATAATAGACAGGAAGATACGTGATACAAAATCGCTGGCTGCATCTCCCACTTTTATCAATCAAATAAAAAAGATAAGGACATCACCCACCTCAACCAGGCCTAAAGATAATTCTGAATTACTGAGCTATATAAAAAGATATCAACGGGAAAGAGAGGGTGATATCTTCTCTGTTACTCTGACAGATGAAAAGGATAATATAATTGCTGCCACTGAGAAGACCCAACCACATTATCAATCAAAAAAAAGTCTTTTAGAGCGGCTATTCACAAGTGATATTGATTTCGATATAGCCACAAAGACCTTCTCAATGATGATTTCAGCCCCTATAACAGATGATAAATCCGGTGAAATAATAGGAAGCTTAAGAGAACTCCACAATCTTAAAGAGGTCTTTGGGATAATAGATAAGGTACGGATTGGAAAGACGGGACATGCAGACCTTGTAGCCTCTGACGGGACTCTGGTGGTATGCCCGATCTTCCCCGGCCAGACACATAAGATCAGTGAAAATCTATTAAGAGAGCTATCTATATCAGAACCTGGCTGGAAGATAGCTGTAGATGAGGCAGAAGGGAGAAGGGATTCTATCATTGGTTTTTCTCCTGTAAAGACCACCTTTGAATTGGGTGAAGATAATTTTTGGGGGAAAAATTTATATGTCCTTATCCGGCAGTTTCCGGAAGATGCATATTCTCCGACGTATAATCTTTTATGGCATCTCCTGATTATAGCCCCAACCGGTATCGGGATATTATTAATGCTCAGTTATTTTGTTTCGCAGTGGATCGTAAAACCTATTAAAGAATTAAGCGATAGTGCTGAACTTATTGGTTATGGCCAACCGGATCCGGATATAAAGATTAGAACAGGTGATGAGATAGAAAGACTTGCGGATACATTTAACAAAATGGCAAAAGACCTCGAGAACAGATTTGAGGATATAAAATTAGAGAGAGATAAGTTAAATACCATCATGGACAGTATGGGCGATGGCCTTGTTATCCTTGATAAGGACCTCAGGATTCAGCACCTTAATGCAAAGTTTATGGATTTGTATGGAAAAGAATCTGTTGGAAAAAGCTGCCGTGATGTATTTGGAATAAAGGATGCGCCCTGTAATGGATGCACTGCCGGGGATGGAGAGGATGTTAAACCCCATACCTTTGAAGCTGTCACTAACAATGGGATTACTTATCTGATAACTCATTCACGCATAAAGAACAAGGATGGGACCACTTCCATCATTGAAATATTCAAGGATATAACAGAGAGAAAGAGGCTTGAGCAACAGCTTCTCCAATCTGAAAGACTTGCTGCCCTGAGCCAGTTCTCATCTACCTTTGCACATGACTTGAAAAACCCGGTCATAGCAATCAAAAAGACTATAGAGATGCTGAGAGATTCCTCAAATTTCTCCGGGTCAGAGACTTTGAATAATGTATACACTGATCTTATCTCCACATGCGGCCTCCTCCTGGGTCTTGTGAATGATGTACTTGACATTCATCAGGTCAGTTATAAGGATCTCCCTATGATCTATTCTCATTTTTCACTTAAACAGGCATTAGATGAAGTCGTAAAACTCCTGAAGATTGAAGCTGAAGAGAAAAGGCTTCATATTGAGATAGAGGGAAATAAAGAGGAAGTCCGGGTTGAGGCTGATAAAAGAAGGATTCAGCGTGTATTTATAAATTTATTAACTAATGCCATACGGTATTCTCCTCCTTCAGGGAAAATTAAGATCTCCTTTCAGGATTCAAGTTATGATCCTGAATACACATCCCGAACCTCAACTCTGTTATTCAGTATCGAGGATGAAGGTCCGGGCATAATACAATCAGACTTATCAAAGGTCTTTGACCTTTTTTACAGAAAGGATATTGGGGAAATAAAGTCTGGAACAGGCCTTGGTCTATATTTCTGCAAGGTAGTTATAGATGCCCATAAGGGAAGGATATGGGCAGACAATAAGAAAAACGGGGGGGCAGTCTTTAATTTTGAAATTCCAATATCGGGGAGGGATGCAAATGACTATAAGAATTTTAATAGCCGACGACCAGAGACTTTTTCGGCAGAGCCTGAAATATCTTCTTGAACAGGAAAGGGAAATCATAGTGGTAGGTGAGGCAGCAGATGGTCAGGACGCCTTCACACTATCACAAAAGACCAATCCGGATATCATCCTTATGGATGTGGATATGCCGAAGCTTGATGGGATTGATGCAACCCGTCTAATCATGGAAAGAGAATCTAATATAAAGATCCTTATGCTTTCCGTCTATGACGATGACGAGAGGATTATCAGGGCAATCCGCAGCGGGGCAGTAGGATATATACTGAAAGATGCTGATCACAAAGAGTTTATAAGAATTATAAAGGCTACCCATAAAGGGGAAAATGTAATATCACCCTTTCTTGCAAACCGTATACCAAAGGTTTTATCTCAAATCGAAGGACATACTGTATCAAACAAAACAACAGAACCTGACTCAAGGTTTAAACATCTGACCGAAAAAGAAAAAGAGACCCTTATTCTCCTCTCTGAAGGAAAGAGCAATAAAGATATAGCTGATGTTATGTGTGTATCAATTGAAACTATAAAATCCCACCTTCAGGCAATATATAAAAAACTCGGCGTAAAAAGCAGGACAGAGGCTGCTATCTATTTCTTGAGAGAACGGGGGTAAGATGTTTCTACTTTAATATTCTTGTAAGTTCCGGAAACTCACTAATAATAACATCGAAACCAGCCTCTTCTAATTCTTTTCTCCCCCTGAAACCATATTCTACACCTATAGTAAAAATCCCTGCCCTCTTTCCTGTCTCACCATCAATCTTGCTATCGCCAACAAAAACTGTCTTCCCCTTAGTTACCCCGAGGGTTGAAATAACCTTTTCCACTGGTTCAGGATCGGGTTTTCTGTTCATGAGAGAATCACCACCTAGCACCATTAAGAAAAAATCTTTCAATGCCAGTTCATTCAAAATCTTTTCAGTAAATTTTATTGGTTTATTTGTAACAATTGCCATCTTTTTATCATGGTCTTTAAAATAATCAATGGTCTCTCTTACACCAGGATATAGGATGGTGTTAACAGTAAGATGATCCCAGTAGTATTCAAGGAATTTCACCCTTGCATCATCAATCCTCTCAGGCCCTTCCTGAGGCATCAGCTTCTGAAGAAGGGTCTTAACACCCCATCCAATTCCCTCTTTAATCGCATCTAAATCCATCTCATTATAACCCATATAGACTAATGTCATGTTTGCAGCCCATGCAATATCATCACTCGAGTCTATCAGCGTACCATCAAGGTCAAATATAATCAGCTCCGAATCCATTATTTTTAACAATACCTCCTTATCAATTTATACAATCTTATTATTTTAACCTGGTTTTGTAAAGCCTCCCTAAACTACCCCTTTTGTGGGATATGAAACACACTTAAGGTTACTTATGTCATCCTTTTAGTGGTTAAATATATACCTTTGAGCGATTTACTACCACCAAGAATTTTGTTATTTAATCTAAATAATTTCTAATTTTTCTTATTCAATTTCAATAAGGAGGGGAAATATGGCAAAGGGTTTCTGGAAATCAGGACATCCACCAACACTCATAATGGCATTTCTTTACTTTGATATGAGCTTTATGGTCTGGATGATAAATGCTGCAATGGCACCATTCATCAGCCAGGAACTGAATTTGACAGCTCCCCAAAAAGGGCTAATGCTATCTATCCCTGTATTTGCAGGTGCCTTATTGAGAATACCATTGGGGCTTGTGGCTGAAATTATCGGCCGAAAGACAGCAGCGCTGATAGGTCTTGCAATTACAATAGCAGCAATGTTTTATGGTTTCACTTTTGTAAGTTCATATTATGAGGTTTTATTCATGGGTGGACTTCTCGGCGTTGCAGGTGCCAGTTTTGCGGTTGCCCTCCCATTGGGTGCCGGTTGGTTCCCACCCCAGCACCAGGGACTGGCAATGGGTATAGCAGGCGCAGGGAACAGCGGAACAATCTTCGCAGGTCTGTTAGCCCCCCCACTTGCAATGATGTATGGCTGGAATACAGTATATGGATTCTTTGCAATCCCAATAATTATCGTCTTCATATTAATGTGGATACTTGCTAAAGAACCGCCGGACAAGATGGAAAGTAAAAATGTAGGGCATTATCTAAAGGTATTGGGTGAGAAAGATATATGGGTATTTAATCTGCTCTACTGGGTGACATTTGGAGGGTTCGTAGGGTTCGCAAGTTTTATACCAACCTTTATGGCTGATCAATACGGCGTTAGCAAGGTATCAGCAGGTCAGTTTATGATCCTGATCGGCTTTACTGCAAGTGCTGTCCGTGTGATTGGCGGCTATTTTGCGGATCGTTTTGGGGGCATCCGTGCCTTATCAGGGATTTACATCATAATAATGATAGGTGCTTTAGCTGCAAGCTTATTACCCCATATGTATTTACTTCTAATATTTCTGTTTATTATGGCTGCCGGCATGGGGGCTGGTAATGGGTCAGTATTCCAGTTACTCCCACTCAGGTTCCCACATGCAAAGGCACTCACATCCGGTATTGTAGGTGAATTTGGATCACTCGGCGGTGCCTTTATTCCAATGGTAATGGTATACTCCATGCAGTCTACTGGAAATTATTCAATGGGATTTATGATTTATGGCGTAACTGCAATTGTTGCACTTTTTATATTAGTAACAGTCCAACGTAAATGGACTACAAGCTGGGTAGGTAAAGGTGGAAAGGCTTTAATCAGTGAAGCGCCTTCAAAGCTGAATAAACCGCACTATACACCATCCTCATAAGAGAAGGGGGATAGATTGATTAATCTGTCCCCCTTCCTTATTTTAAAACACTTTTTTCTTATACCTTTTTGTCAATACCTTTTTGTCAGTTTGACATGGTATCTTTTATTGTGTTATTTTATTGTATTGGTTATGATGCGGGTGTAGCTCAGCGGTAGAGTCCCAGCTTCCCAAGCTGGTTGTCGCGGGTTCAAATCCCGTCGCCCGCTCCAAAATATTATTCCAAGACCACTCTACCCTTTTCACCCTCTTTTCCTTCAATCTTAATGTTTATATTCATCAACTGTTTTACAGTCCATATGTTTGTAATGAGGTGTCTTGTAATCTTTGTAGTAGTAAAAGAAGATGGGCCATCAGCAAGGGCTATATAAGGAATAATCTGGTCAGCAAGATGCGGGTCCACAGCCCCTTCGGCTTTATGATAATCAAGGAAATCCTTACACGCCTCCCGTGTTACATCTTCAGCACTCTTCCCAATCGCACCGAGTGAAGAGAATCCGGTCTTTATCCCTTCGTATTCAGCTATTATGAAAAAGAAGGTCCCTTTTCCAATAGATGGTGACGTAACCACGTCAATATCAATATCATTAGTTAGATCTTTAAGAACCTTTACCCCTTCTGACCGCTGCCTTTCTGCGATAGATAATGGGAGGTTGGAAACAACGGATAGACCGTATATCCTGATGAGTTTACCCCTGTCGTTCAATGTAATTCCTTTTAATTTAGGTACAGGATTTATATCTGCATGTACAATCCCACCTCCTTTTGGATACCATCCCCATTTATCAATCGAAAGTCTGACATTACAACCCATCTTTTCAATAACAGGTAAAAATATTTCTTTAAGATAATGAAATGGAGGGCTCCATGGGACATGTGTACCTCCCTTAATAGTTAACCTTGTATGATAAGAAGGGGACACTTCCCCTATTTTCTTGGGGAAAACAGGGGAAGTGTCCCCAAACTTCGATAAAATTAAAGGTGGCAGGAGAGTCTGAAGAACAAGGGATGTAGAGCCGGCACTGCCCCTTTTTTCTGCTACATCAAACATAAAACTCCCGCTCTTTATCCCCTTCGGATTGAATCGCAATGTTGTGGAGCCTATCTCATTCCCATCAACATAAGCTCCACTTATATCCCTGCATGCATTAACACAAGTAAGATGCTGAGGTTGCAATCCCCCCTTTTTTCTTCCTTTTCTAATATTTATTATCTCGATGGGTTTGGATAATATGATAGAGAGTGCGAGGGCGCTCCTGAGTATCTGGCCTCCTCCCTCACCATAACTTCCATCTATTTTAATGTACGGGGAATCCA
>MHER01000147.1 GCA_001805205.1 Nitrospirae bacterium RIFCSPLOW2_12_42_9
CTGGAAAGTTACGCCAGCATATTTAACGTGGTGGAGAAAGTCAGACCGGACGAATTCTATCATCTGGCAGCTCAAAGCTTTGTGAGTTATTCTTTTGAAGATGAATTCTCTACCATCCTTTCAAACATAAATGGGACTCATTATGTATTATCTGCATTAAAGCAAAAAGCCCCTGATTGCAGATTTTACTTTGCCGCTTCGAGTGAGATGTTCGGAAAGGTTAATGAATCGCCGCAGAACGAAAACACACCCTTTAACCCGAGATCTCCCTATGGGATATCCAAGGTTGCCGGATTCCATCTTACCAAGAATTACAGAGAAACCTATGGTTTACATGCATCGAGCGGTATACTTTTCAATCATGAGTCACCGAGGCGTGGAGCTGAGTTTGTTACCCGGAAGATTACATCACAAGCTGCCAGGATTAAACTGGGCATAGAGGAAAGGATCAAGCTGGGGAACTTAGAGGCAAAAAGGGATTGGGGTTTTGCAGCAGAATATGTAAAAGCCATGTGGATTATGTTGCAGCAGGAGAAACCTGACGATTACGTAATAGGAACCGGTGAATGCCATTCGGTAAAGGAATTTTTAGAGGCAGCATTCCATTATGTAGAACTCGATCCTGATAAATACCTTGAGATAGACGAGACTTTATATCGACCATCTGAGATAATGTTGCTGCAGGCCGATGCATCAAAGGCAAAAAAGGCGCTTGGCTGGGTTCCTGAGGTGTCTTTTAAGGAACTTGTCAAACTCATGGTGGATAGCGACCTGAAGAGATTTTCATAATGGTTGTGATATTCCTTCATATCCCCAAGACAGCGGGAACCACTTTACGTAAGATCATAAATCAGAATTATGACAAAAGATCTGTCTGTTCAATATACCCAAAACCAGGAGAAAAGACTCTTGAGATTTTTAAAAGCCTTTCTGAAGCCAGGAAGAGAAAGATAATGTTCCTCTCCGGGCACTTTCTCTTTGGGATTCATGAACTTTTGCCATTTCCATCTACATATATTACCTTTTTGCGCGATCCGGTCGATAGGGTAATCTCTTTCTATCACTTTATTCTTAGAAATCCAAAACATTACCTCCATAATAAGGTTAAGTCCAGGAAGATGGGCCTGGAAGAATTTATCCGGAGTAATATTACAAATGAGACTTTCAATGAGCAGACCGCCCTTATCGCAGGGAGTAAGAAGGGTGTAAATCGCCTGGAAATTGCAAAAGAAAATATCCGGAATAATTTTTCATTTATTGGTTTCACAGAGATGTTTGATGAGAGCCTGATGCTGCTAAAGAGGACTCTGGGATGGGGGAATGTTTTTTACACGAGAGAGAATGTTGCCAGGAACAGGCCGGTTAAGGAACGTATATCAGGTGGGACAGCGAAGCTAATAGAAGAAAAAAATATGCGGGATATTGAACTTTATAAATATGCCAGAGAGCTTTTTGAAGAGAAAATCAGAGAACAGGGAACTACATTTACAGAAGAAATCACCAGGTTTGAGTCATTAAATAGTAGATGTAATAAGATATTATCACCATTTAACAGGATACCTTTTCCTTCTAATTTGAAATGGAAGATCGAAGGTTTGATTACAAAAGGTTTTTCAAAAATATATTATAGAACTTAAATCGGTTGCTATAGGAAAGGAGATGTTTAAATGAAAAAGGCATTACTCTCAGGCATTACAGGACAGGACGGCTCATATCTCGTTGAATTATTACTCTCCAGGGGATATGAGGTGCATGGGATCATAAGACGGTCCAGTACATTCAACACCGGCCGTATTGATCATCTCTACAGAGATCCCCATATTCCCGAGGCAAAGCTCTTTCTCCACTACGGGGACCTGAGTGACGGGACAGCCCTCAGGAGGGTGATAGAACATGTTCAGCCGGATGAGATATACAATTTAGGGGCGCAGTCTCATGTGATGGTCTCCTTTGAGGAGCCTGAATATACTGTGGATGTGGATGCACTCGGGACTCTCCGCCTGTTGGAAGCCATGAGGGATTATCAGGAGAGGAGGGGAAAAAAGGTCAGGTTCTATCAGGCCGCTTCCTCAGAGATGTTCGGGAAGGTGAGGGAGATCCCGCAGAAGGAGACAACGCCTTTCTACCCGCGAAGCCCCTATGGATGTGCGAAGGTCTTTGCCCACTGGCAGACAGTTAACTATCGTGAGGCATACGGTATTTTTGCCTGCAACGGTATCCTCTTTAATCATGAATCCCCCCGCCGGGGAGAGACATTTGTAACCCGCAAGATCACTCGTGCAGCAACGAGGATAAAGCTCGGATTACAGGACAAGTTATATCTGGGTAATCTTGAGGCCAGAAGAGACTGGGGGTTTGCAGGTGATTATGTGGAGGCCATGTGGCTGATACTCCAACAGGATGAACCGGATGATTATGTGATTGCCACAGGGGAGACGCACTCTGTTAAGGAATTTGTTGAGAAGGTGTTTAATAGTCTGGAATTGGACTGGGAAAAACATGTACAGATTGACCACAGGTACTTCAGGCCGGCAGAGGTGGATATCCTGATGGGAGATGCGACCAAGGCCAGAGAGAAGCTGGGATGGGAGCCGAAGGTCAGGTTTGAGGATCTGGTCAAGATGATGGTAGAACATGACATGGAGCTGGCGAGTCAGGAGAAGACCCTCAGGGATGCGGGTCACAGGGTTGTGGAGAATAAGTGGAATAAGTAGGGTTTTGATGCTGGTAAGTATTATTACACCATCTTTTAATCACGGGCGATTCATTGAGAAGACTATCAGAAGTGTCCTTGAGCAGGACTATCCTCATATTGAATATATAGTGATGGACGGCGGGTCAACGGATGGTACGATAGATATTCTCAAAAGATACGGAGACCGTATCAAATGGCGGACAGAGCCGGATGCAGGTCAGTCAGATGCGATAAATAAAGGCTTTTGCATGGCAAAGGGTGAGATTGTGGCGTGGCTTAATTCAGATGATTACTATCAGCCAGGGGCAATCAGGAAGGTTGTGGAAATATTTATAAATGGGCCTTCCGCTGCTATGGTTTATGGTGATGGGTATTGGGTTGATGAGGCCGGCAAATGGGAGATGCCTTATGGAGATGAGCCCTTTTTTGATTTATGGAAGATGATTCATCTCTATAATTTTATCTTTCAGTCTTCTGCTTTTATACGGAGGGATGCGTTATTTTCTGCCGGTCTTTTAGACCAGCAGTATTCCTATACTATGGACTGGGACCTATGGATCCGTCTCTCGAAGGCTGGAAGGATTATTCATATACCTGAAAAATTGTCCTGTGCAAGGGTATACCCCGGGACGAAGACCCAGTCAGGGGGTTGGAGGAGATGGCGGGAGATTAAAAATATTTCAAGAAGGTATGGTGATTACAGATGGCCGCCGGCGATCTTTTTGCATGTCCCGAAGGGATTTCTGAAAAACCACAGGGGTAATTATACTGCCCCTGTTAAGGGAGCAGTTTCAACCGGTAAGAGGCTCCTTTATCCTGTAACCATGGGAGGTGCCTCTGGTTTCTATCAGGATGGATATATGAGCAGGAGGGGATTTATCTCGCTCCCTTTGATTAAAGAGGCAAAGTCTTTAGTCCTACAGATTGAGCCTGTAATTTCCGGGAAGGTTTGGCTGAAGATTAATAAAAGAGGAAAAGAGATGTTCTCGATGAATGAGCATACTCAGGTTTTTGAAATAACCTTAGAGGATGACTTAAAAGAGAGGGAGTTTCTCCATTTAGAATTCAGGTCTGCATCTTCTAAAAAACTTCCGGCCACGTCCTTATATCCCTATCCCAGGAGGGTATCTTTTTGTGTGAAGGATTTATATTATCTGACTGCGGATGGGCGGATTATTAAAGATCTGGGGTTTCCAAATTTAATCCGGTAAGTCAGGTAGTGGCTATCGCTAATTTTCAATGGTTATATGGTCAATGTAGCATATAGTGTTGTGATCCCGAATCTTCATTCTCCACGGATTGGAGAGGTGCTGGAGGCCCTTGGACGGCAGGAGGGGGTGGATGGGGAGTATGAGATCCTGGTTGTGGGACGGGATCGTTACGACCTTGTTCGCCGGCAGGAGGCTAAAGACGGACGCATCAGATTTCTTGAGTCCGAGAGAAACCTTAATGCAGCAGAGGCAAGGAATAGGGGGATAAAGGCGGCTCAGGGGAAGGTTATTTTCTTTATTGATGCTGACTGTATAGCTGAAGAGAACTGGATGATTTCATTATTAGGGGCATATCGTAATGGGTTTAAAGTTGTGGGCGGCCCTATCTGGTTTGATAGCGGGCCATACTGGATCTTATGTGACAATGTAGCCCATTTCCATGATCTCCTTCCGGATATCGGCAGGGGACCAAACAGGCATTTCATGCAACCCACTGCAAATCTAATGATTGAAAAGGGAGTTTTTGATAAGGTGGGTCTCTTTAATGAAGGCATCCCTCCTGGTGAGGATTTTGATATGGCCATGAGGGTTAGGCAGGCAGGCTATGACCTGTTTTTTGAACCTGAAGCTATGGTAATACATAGGCCTGTGCGGAATAGTTTAAAGGCTGTGATTGGCCATTCAGCAAGCTGGGCACGTCAATCCATCCGGGTGCGCACAATGTTCCGGAAGGAGCTCAGTACCCCCTGGTTTCTCTTTCAACCGATGGTACTGCGTGTTCTCTCTCCGCTGATTGCATTGGCTGTAACCGGCAAGATATTTCTTAGGCATCCCTCGGTGCGGCGATACTGGCATACATTTCCTGTGATTTTTCTGGCCAAGCTGGTCTGGTGCTGGGTAGCGGCAAGTGAAGTAGCAGCAGGGAGGCATGATAAATGAGGCTAAAGTCCGGGAAGGATACAAAGTTTGGGCTGGAAGATGCATAACAAATTAACTCGTTTCTCAAGGGTGGTCTGGCATTACAAACGTGGCAGCAAAAGGTTGCCATATGGACCACTGCGTTTGTGGATCGAGCCTACATCCTACTGCAATCTGAAATGTCCCATGTGCACGAGTAAGGATATTCCGGAAGATAAGATAGGTTATATGCTGATTACTCATTTTCGGAAATGGTTAAGTTGAAATTTTCAGGATTGGTAAGGAGGGATTTAATATGCTGTATAAAAGTTTCTATATCCTTGAGGTCATTCTGAATGATCCCATGTAGTTCTGTAACAGTTATTTCTGAATATACGTGTACCATACGGTTTCTGTATCCGGCCATATTTAAGAGAGGACCATTGGCAAAATCAGAAGGTACAATACTGTTTTCTCCAAGTAATCTTGCTATGTCTTTATATCTCTCTGGTCGTGTACCAGGTATTCTCGACAGGATATGGTTGCCTATATCCATTATGGCTTCAAGGGCCTGGTGCAGATCAAAAAAGACAATCTTAAAGTTGTCTTTAACTTCTTTAAATGTTTCAATTGGTATTCCTTTAAACCGTTCAAGGCTTTTTAGTGATTCTTCAATAAGTAGAAGTAGTTTCTCAAGTTTCTCTTTGTTAAGAGGCAGATGGTTTGTCATTTTCTTAAAAGAAGCGCCTCGCTATATTGACGACGCACTGGTTCAAAGTCCATATATTCTCTGGCAATCTGTTCTTCATAGTTGGCACGAAAAACCGGATCAATTTCATAGAGGATTTTACCATGCTTGATTACTTCATATTGAAATGCAGGGGATGTTTGCTGCATAAAGACAATGTCTACTTCGTTAGGGCCTGGAAATATGTCTGTGAATATATTGTATAACTTAGTATACAGATTAAGAGAATTTTTAAGTGTATCATGGCTCTGGAATACAACTCCTATATCGATATCGCTCATCGGGGTCGTTTGTCCGTGCAACTGAGAGCCAAAGAGATAGATGATGGCTATATCAAGATTTCGAAGAGTCTCAAGAGGGAGCTTAGGGATTTTCATGAATTTATGCTATCAAAAATGAAAATGTATTGCAAGGTTAAGATGATTTAGTGCAATCTTTAGGTGTAATAAAGCCAGATTATTTCTTTTGTAACTTTCTAAGTTTACGGTCGTATCGCAGAGTGAGGATGATACCAATAATGCCTAAAATACCCAAAACAGTTAATGCTATATCAATATTTGTCATTTTAACTAACCTCCAGTTTATCAAGAAAATGACCAAATATCAAAAATATCAACCCTACTACAATTCCTATCCAGAAGGTGTGTATTTGGAATTTATCGGGTATCAGATTACCTACAACCATAAGTCCCATTACAAGCTTGCTTATATCATAACAATACTTGGAGAGGTTGTCTATCTGCTTTTTATTCAACATGGTTAATTTATAAGAGCAATTGATATGCCAGAGGTATGAAGATTATGAAACTCATTGATAATTTGCAGGTTAGATAAAATATAAAAGGA
>MHER01000148.1 GCA_001805205.1 Nitrospirae bacterium RIFCSPLOW2_12_42_9
CTATTGTTATACAAGGCCGGTCCGTGTGCACTGCGAGGCTTGTTTTTATCAGGATTACTGAATAAATACCTGCCATACAAGATGCAACCCTTCATCCCTGGATTACATTGGATCTCGTTTAGCCGGAGACATTTTTCATCTACTTCATGCGGACATCCCCAATTGCTCATGAGTCCTCTCTGGTCTTATCCAAGAGTATTATTATGACTTTGAATTATACACTATTAATAGAAAGGGGAAAATGTTTGACAATCGTTATTTAATTGTGATAATTACTCTCCTTAAAAAGGAAAGAAAGGGCAAATGTCTGATAAAATTGATGTCACAGGAAAAACCAGGGCAATAGTTGTTCTTACTCCATCTGAATCTAAGAGGCTTATTGCAAAGGCTATAAAAGAGCTGCCAGAGGTAAAGGCAGCTCTTAATAATGGGAGAGTGATTATTATAGGCGGTACAACCAATGCCTTTGTAGTAGAGGAGCTGCTCGGCAGGGAGATTAATAAATTCTGGTTTGCTGCAGGCAGGATCGCCTTTGGGGAGCTCGGGGCAAATGAACGTGAGAAAAGGATAAAACCATTTGTATTAAAAGATGGCAATCCTGTAGACATCCACCCAAATGAAATGCTAAAGGAGTTTACTGCAGAAGATGTATATATTAAAGGCGCCAATGCAGTTGATCCGGATGGAAATGCAGGTGTCCTGGTGGCTGATGATAAAGGTGGAACTATTGGTGCTGCGCTCGGAATAATTCAGGCAAGGGGGAGCAACTTAATTGTACCGGTTGGGCTTGAGAAACTCGTCCCCTCTGTAATTGAGGCATCCAAGAAATGCGGGCAGGGAAGATTCCAATATGCAACTGGACTCAAAGTAGGGCTTATACCACTTGTAAGTGCAAGGGTTGTCACAGAGATCCATGCAATAGATATACTGTTTGGTTCTGATGGTGTAAAGGCCACTCATGTTTCATCAGGAGGTATTGCAGGCTCCGAGGGGGCTGTAGTTCTGGTCTTGGAAGGTAATAATGAAGGGGTAAAAAAGGCATTTGACCTCATCTCTTCAATAAAAGGTGAGGTAATGGTTGCCCCGGATTGAAATGCGTCAAGGACGTTCCTTTTTTAGCTTATATAATTCATCAAGGGATTTTTTTGCGCATTCCGGACATAAGCTGTGGGTAAAATCTGCATCTGAATGATCATGAAGATATGCCTCTATTTGTGTCCAATAACCTTTATCATCACGGATCTTTTTACATAATGCACAGATGGGGAGCAGACCGCTCAGTGTTTTTACATTTGTAAGGGCGCTCTGCAGTTTTTTGATCAACTTTTTTCGTTCTTCTTCCATCCGTTCCCGCTCAACAATATCCTCCATCAGCCTCTTTTTATTCTCAAAGAATTTTGTTATTAAGGCTGCCAGATTCCCGAATTCTGTCCTGTCACCCTGAAGTGTCCCAATGATTTCCGGGTCTTCTGAGTACAGGCCCTTGAATATAAGCGATAATGGCTTACTTACCCAGAAGATAAATAAGGATATAATGAGCAGAAGCATCAATAAGGAAAAGAGGATAAAGAAAAAGAACTGCTGGTTAGATAAGCGGTTGAACTCTTTCAGGACATTATAATCACTTTTTGAATAAACATATGCCAGAGGGGCACCGGTACAGTCAGTTAATGCCCTCGTAATAGTGATCACACCTTCTCTTTGATCGCTTTCTGAAATGTTCCTTTGAACAGCAGGTTTTATCTTAACGATGCTTTCCGTAAGACCTGAGAGTTCATCAAGATGTTCCTGGTTCCAGAAACGGCCAACAAAGAAATATCCCTGCGCTGGTGTTTCTCTCCTGGAATCATTGCTTGGCTGTATCGGGGCACTCCGAATCTCTGCCAATCCTTGTGATGTATCTATAAAGAAATGCTGAAAATAACTTTTACTAAAGTATTTATCAAAGACCTTTTTTTTAACCAGAATATCTCTTATGTTTATATCTTTCACATTATTGGTTGAGTAAACAAGGGTCCAGTCAGGCCTGTAAATCCATGCGGTGTGAGATTTATATATTTCAAGGCCTACATCAATATTTTCATGAGCCCATCTCAGATCACCACTCTTTACAAAGCTGACCATTTCATCCCAATAGGAATAATCATAGGTTATGGTTTCATGGGATGTCCCGTTGAGTTTGAGCAGCTTATCGAAAAGGATATTCTTTTCTCTTATCTTATCGTAGAAGATAAGTTGCGCCCGGTTATGTTCAAAATACCGTAAAACAAACAGGCCGCCTATTGATAGGATAATCAATAGAGAAAGCAGCAGGATGATTTTTGTTTGAACCCTTAGGGTCATAAAGAATTATTTAAAATAGCGATTCAGCAATTATATCAAGAAAACAGTCCATCTCCTCATCTATCCCTATAGTAACCCGAAGAAAGTTATCTATCCTCGGCTTCTTGAAATATCTCACAAGGACACCCCTGTTTTTTAATCCATGAAACAGGTTAGCAGCATATACCTCAGGATGGCTGATAAAAATAAAATTTGCCTTTGATGGTATAACATTAAAACCCATCTCTATTAGTCTTGCTGATACCCTTTCTCTTGTGTTTATTATTTTTGATCTTGTTTCTTGAAAATAATTTTCATCCCTGATGGCTTCAATTGCCCCGGCAACAGCAAGACGGTCGAGCGTATAAGAATTGAAGGAATTTTTTACCCGCCTGATACCTTCGATCAGATCCTTATGCCCAACACAAAAACCTACTCTTAGACCTGCGAGTGAACGAGACTTTGAAAATGTCTGTATAATAAGAAGGTTGGGGTATTCTTTTATTATTACTGCTGCTGATTCTCCTCCAAAATCTATGTACGCCTCATCAATTATTACCACGCTATCCGCATTGTGTTTGAGGATCTCTATGAAAGCATCAACAGGAAGAAACCTTCCGGTAGGGGCATTTGGATTAGGGATAATAATCCCGTTATTTTCTGCATAAAATTCCTCAACAGGTATAATGAATTCTTCATCTATTGGGATAAGTTTATAATCCACTTGAAAGAGTTCAGCGTATACCTTGTAGAAGCTGTACGTTATGTCAGGAAAGAGTACAGGCCTTCCATGGTTGAAAAAGGCCAGAAAGGAAAATGCAAGAATCTCATCTGATCCATTTCCAACAAATACTTCTTCTTTACTTAGTCCAAAATATCCTGCTATAGTTTCCCGGAGCTCTTCACAGTTCGGGTCAGGATACAACCTGAGGTTTTCGTTTGTGCCCTGTCTGATTGCCTCAATTACTCCCGGTGATGGTGGATAAGGGTTTTCATTAGTGTTAAGTTTTATATATCTTTTATCCCCCGGCTGCTCGCCTGGAATGTATGGTTCTATGTTTTTAACAATCTCTTTCCAGTATTTACTCATTGTGAGACCTCATTACAGTGATTTATCCTTTATACAGATATGCTGAAGGATTCCTGGTAACACAATTATTTATCATTAATTCATCAAATCCAATCTCAATTAATCTTTTCGAGGCTTCGGTAAGGGTCATTGCACCACCCTGCAGCCTTCCGGATTGATTGATAATGCCCTCTGCTGCTGCTTTATATGAGGCCTTTGTCCCTTTTACCGAGTCTGAGACAAGGATGATTCTGTCCTGATTCTTTGTCCTGAAAATCAGCTCAACTGTTTTTGGATGAATGTGAAACGGGTCTGCTATGACCTCTATATAAATCTCTTTATTAAGCAATCCAAATACTGCAATCCCGGGTTCTCTGTGATGAATCCCCCGCATTGCATTAAAGATATGGGTTATCCCTTTTGCACCTGCATTAAACCCTGCCTCTGCCTCGGTATATGACGCATCAGAATGGCCCATACTCGCTATTATTCCCTTATCAGATATTTTTTTTATAAGACTTACTGCCCCATTTAGCTCAGGAGCAACGGTAATTATTTTTACTATATCCTCAAAGCCGTCTATAAGCGATTGTAAGTTGTACTCTGTTGATCTGATAAAAGAAGCTGCTTTTAAAGCCCCGCATCTTTCAGGATTCAAAAAGGGTCCTTCAAGATGTACACCGTGGATGAATGCAGAGCTGCCTCTCGTTCCCCCCTTATTACCCTCTCTTATTGAGGAAAAAAGGAGGCTGAGTCGGGCCTTCTGGATATCCATTGCCCTCTTAACAGCCGTCATATTATCACGCATTATCTTAATAGTGTCAGGATAAATTGTTGGAATTATCTCGGAGACTCCGCATGAATCCTGTATCTCAGCCATGTTAATGATATCTTTTTCATCATCAGTCCTGGTATCATAACCACCTAAACCATGAGTATGAATGTCAATCAGCCGCATATATGTTGTGCCCGGTTCCTTCCTAACCAACAGGGATGTTACTTTTTAACTTATTTCCTTATATAAAGTCAATTCTTCTTCGCGATCAATTAATGCCTTAATTCAGAGATGTCAGCCCTGAATCTCCACAGTAGTAACAATCCGGGGATGGAAGATATGGCGGTTATCAGGAAGAATGCTGACCAGCCTAAACCTTCTACAACATAACCTGATGTCGGTGCAATAAAAGTCCGTCCCAGGGCAGAGAGGGATGATAGAAGCGCATACTGGGTAGCACTGTATCTCTGATTACAGAGGGCCATCAGTAATGATATAAATGAGGCTGTGCCCATGCCGCCACTAATGTTCTCAAATGCAACTGTGAATATTAACATACCATAACTCTTCCCAATCCATGCAAGTAATATAAATGACAGGTTCGATAACGCCTGCAATATGCCGAATATCAACAGGGAGCGGAACAGGCCAAGCTTTATCATAAGGGTGCCTCCCACCATCGCACCAAATATCACTGATATCAGCCCAAGACCTTTATTTATAGTGCCTACATCCGTTGCTGTAAAACCTACCCCCCTTAAAAGAAATGGTGTTGTCATAGAACCTGCATAGGCATCACACAGCTTATATAGAATAATCAGGAGTAACATAATATAAGCAGCGCGCCTGGAAAAGAATTCCTTCAGGGGCCCGCCAACCGCCTCCTTCAATGTCTTTTGAGGGAACAAGTCAGATTCCGGTTCTTTCCCCAGAAATGCTGCAATTACCCCTATGATCATGAACCCTGCCATTATAAAATAAGTCTTATTCCACCCTATCTGATCAGAAAGTATGAGTGCAACTGCTCCTCCGATAAGTAATGCAATCCTGTAACCGGTGACAAATACTGCAGCCCCTAATCCAAGCTCCTGTTTGCTTAGAATATCAGAGCGGTATGCATCAGCCACTATATCCTGAGATGCAGATGTGAAGGCAACCAGCAGCGCTATACCACCCATGAGCCACAGGGCTTTATGAGGGGAATTCAGGCCCATTGCAACAATACCAAGGAGAATACAAAGCTGAGTAAGTACCATCCATCCCCTCCTCCTTCCGAGAAACGGCGGGACAAACCTGTCCATTAAGGGGGACCATAGGAATTTCAGGGTATATGGCAAGCCCACAAGCGAAAAAATGCCAATTGCACGCAAATCCACTCCATCCACTGTCATCCATGCCTGAAGTGTGGAAGCTGTCAACACGAGAGGCAGGCCCGATGAAAATCCAATGAAAAGTAAAATCGAGATATTACGACTGCGGAATACATTGAGATAGGGTGAGATATCAGGAGCCATATTGTCTTTTTATAGGAAAATATCATAAACTACACTATGTAATCAATAAAAAAGGGATTCAGGAGTGAAAGAATTTGTCCTCACCGGTAAATGGTCTCTTGATGAATTAGACCGCCTTATGAATGAATCATCAATAATTAACGAGGCAGGTAAAAGAATTGCGTTTCTCTCCAATCAGTTTCTCGGTGTAGAATATAAAGAATCAACCCTGATAGGGGATATGAATACACCTGAGGTCTTTGTCATTAATCTGGAAGGGATGGACTGCTTTACCTTTATAGATTATGTTGAGGCAATGCGGCTATCAACCTCATTTAATGAATTTATAAAAAACCTTAAAAGGATAAGATACTGTAATGGGATTGTCTCATTTGAGAACAGAAACCACTTCTTCACGGATTGGGTAGTTAATAATTCAGGATTTATAGAAGATGTTACTGAACAGCTTGGTAAACAAAAGATTGGTAGTATTACTAAAATATTAAATAAAAAGAAGGATGACACCTGTTTCCTTGCCGGAGTTCAACCGGGGGTAAGAACGATTAAGTACATACCTGCTGAGGCCGTTGATGATCTGGTTATTTCTAATCTGATGACAGGTGATTATGCAGGCATATATTCTAAAGAGGATGGCCTTGATGTCTCACACGTTGGGATTATCATTAAAAAAGATGATGGGATTTATCTCCGCCATACATCTTCCGGAAACACTCACAGGAAGGTGACAGATGAGGAGTTCATATCTTACATAAAAAATAAACCCGGCCTGATAGTCATAAGACCTAAGTAGGAAACTCTATTTTAACAGGCATCCGGCCTTTAAAATCCAATTCTCCGTAGAGACATTTTATGACTGCCTTCTGGACATATTCATTGGAATCGTATGCAGCAATAAGAATGTCAGCATCTTTGAAGCAGCGGAGGATATACGGACTCCCGAATGAGATCACAATGGATTTATGAGCCTTGTTTATAATCTTAAGGATTTCTCTTCTCTCGCTATCATCTATCCCGGATATCCCCTTCCATGCACGGGGCCCGGAAAATACAGCTATGATCGCTGTGACATCGCTATTGCTATGTCCCTCAAAATAATTCTCATAATTATATACTAAACCATCTCCAGCATGACTTGATTCAGCAAATATTTCTTTAAAATAATCATTCCAGAGGCGGGCTTCAAAGAATTTTGTCTCTCCTGCCACAACTACCGGTACCCTGCCCTCCTTTTTAACCGGCAATATCCCTTCTTTACGCCTTACAAGGGTTATTGATCTCCCTGAAATGGATTCGGAGAGAGCCATGTGATCATTATAATCAATATCCCCTCTCCTGATTTCCTCCAACCTTGCATTTGCCTTTGATATACGCTCTATCGAGGCATCTATATTCTCCTCATCAATCATTCCTGATTTGATAGCTGCAGTAAGTTCTTTAACTGTCAGGTCAGCATCTGCCGGATGCAGTAGTATATCAACCCCTGCCTCAACACACCTTGCAGGAACAATATCCATAC
>MHER01000149.1 GCA_001805205.1 Nitrospirae bacterium RIFCSPLOW2_12_42_9
CAGGAAGGACTGGGTACTGATATGGTATTTTTGTTCAAACTCCTTTATGGCCTTTTTATAAAAGGCTATGGCGTTTGAACATAAGGCGTATTCACGCTTTAGAGAAGTCTTGACTTCATTAGTTAAATACATGATTTACTTATAGACCGGTAGAATATGTAAGTCAAGGTGTTTATTCAATCCTTTTAGAAAGGCACCTCCTCTATAATGGATATGATATTATACGAGGAGTAAAAGGTGTGAAAATGTCTATGAATACTGATGGCTTCCATATTACCTATTCCTAATGTATAATGTATTATCATATTCGTTATTCTTGCTTTTAAATATTTACCTCAGTAATCAAAAAAGGAGGGATTAATTATGGCAAAGGCAAAGAAGATAAAACAGATCAGTTTCACATTGCCGAACAGGGTTGGTCTCCTTTCTGAGATCAGTTCAGCAATTACAAAGGCAAAGGTCAATATTAATGCTGTATGCGGTTATGAAATGGATAACATGGCATATTTTATGCTGGTAACTGAAAGTTATCCAAAGACAAAGAAGATTATCTCTTCAATGACATCTGAGTTTAAAGAGGAAGATGTTATTGCTGTTGAGATGCCCAACAAACCCGGGGCATTGGATGGTGTGACTAAAAGGATTGCTGATGCAGGAATAGATATACACTACATGTATGGGACCGCATTTGGGGGAAGGTCATCTACATGCGTATTTAAGACCGCAGATGATATAAAGGCTATTAAGGTTATTAACAAATAAGGAAATACTATGCGAAGTGATACGATTAAAAAGGGTTTTGAAAGGGCACCCCACAGGAGTCTTCTAAAGGCCTGCGGGCTTAAGGATGAGGATTTTGATAAGCCGTTTATTGGCGTGGTCAATTCATATATCGATATCATTCCCGGTCATGTCCACCTACAGGAGTTTGGGAGAATAATAAAGCAGGAGATAAGGAAGGCAGGAGGCGTGCCATTTGAGTTTAATACTATAGGTGTGGATGACGGGATTGCAATGGGGCATAAAGGGATGCTCTATTCTTTGCCGAGCCGGGAACTAATAGCAGACTCTGTTGAGACTATGGCACAGGCCCATATGCTTGATGGGCTTGTGTGCATACCAAATTGTGACAAGATAGTACCGGGTATGATCATGGGGGCTATGCGGGTAAATATCCCGACTATCTTTGTAAGCGGAGGTCCCATGGCAGCAGGGAGGACCTCAAACGGCAGGGTAGTTGACCTGATTTCAGTCTTTGAAGGTGTGGGTGAATATCAGGCAGGTAAGATTTCAGAGGCACAGCTAAAGGATATTGAGGATCATGGCTGCCCAACCTGCGGGTCCTGCTCAGGGCTTTTTACAGCTAATTCCATGAACTGTCTCATGGAGGCCCTCGGCATTGCACTCCCTGGCAATGGGACTGCCCTTGCAATCTCTCATGAGAGGGAAGAACTCTTACTTTGTGCAGCAAGACAGATACTCGAACTGATCAGGGTTGATTTGAAGCCCAGGGATATAGTAACTAGGGAGGCTATTGACAATGCCCTTGTCCTTGATATGGCAATGGGTGGTTCAACCAATACCGTGCTCCATACACTTGCCATTGCATATGAGGCAGGTGTTAGCTATGACCTTAAAAGGATAAATGAACTTTCAATGCGTGTGCCAAACATATGCAGGGTTAGTCCATCTTCCCAATGGCATATTGAAGATGTCCACAATGCAGGTGGTGTAAGCGCCATTTTAAAAGAATTAACCAGGATAGAAGGGGTAGTTAATCTGGAGCAGAAGAGTGTTTCCCTGAAGACGCTGGGCGAGAACATAAAAGATGCATCTATAAAGAATAAAGATGTAATAAGGCCCATTGATAACGCCTACAGCAAAGATGGCGGACTTGCAATATTATTCGGGAATCTGGCTCCGGAAGGCTCTGTGATAAAGACTGCTGGTGTGGATCCTTCAATGCTGAGACATGAAGGCCCTGCAATAATATTTGAATCACAGGAGGATGCATGTGAAGGTATCCTTGGCGGTAAGGTTAAACCAGGTCATGTGGTAGTTATCAGATATGAAGGCCCAAAGGGTGGACCCGGGATGCAGGAGATGCTGGCCCCTACGGCTAACATCATGGGGATGGGCCTCGGGGATAAAGTAGCGCTGATCACTGATGGCCGTTTCTCCGGAGGTACACGTGGTGCATGTATCGGTCATGTATCACCTGAGGCTGCAGAAGGCGGCCCGATAGCCCTTATAAGAGATGGCGATATTATAAACATTGACCTTGTTGGGCGTACAATAAATGTAAAATTAAGTCAGGAAGAACTAATTCAGAGACGAAATATGTGGAAACAGCCCGGGCCAAAGCTGGAGAAAGGTTGGCTTGGCAGGTATGCGAGGATGGTTACATCAGGCAGTAAAGGTGCTGTATTAATTTAACAGGAGGTTGACCGGCAAAAGTGGCTGACCAAATTAAAAAAAAAGGTGACAGTAATACTGGATCTAATGATCCTGCAATGAAACATCAAATTACCTGTAACAAATGCGGGATGGTGTATGAGATAAGATACATTTCCGAATCCTGCCGTATGAGAGAAGGTGAAGGATATCTATGCATGAATTGCAATACAGTATTAGACCTGGCCGAAGGGTAAGACTAAGTTGACACTGAAAGATACCCGTCTACGGCGTCAGGACTTCGGATTTGAGTCTCAACGTACAATGAGTACGCCTCGGCTCAAATCCTCGTCCTTCCTTGTAGCCGGGCATCTTTGAGTGTCAACTACTTTATGGAGTTTTTAAGTGCCTTCCCTGCTGTGAATTTTGGGATCCTGACGGATGGTATTTTGATTGATTCACCGGTTTTTGGATTCCGGCCTGTGCGTGCCTTCCTATCATGAACTGAAAAGGTTCCAAAGCCTATCAATGTAACCTTCTGTCCCCTTTTTAAGGACCTGGTAATATTATCGAGGGTTGCATTTAATGCATTATTTGCCGCAGTCCTGCTAATTCCTGCGGAATTAGCTATCTTATCTATTAGTTCTGATTTTGTCATAGAAAGGCCCCTTTTAATTAAGGTCAACAATGGAGGAAATTACCAGCTTCAAGTGAGGTTGTCAAGAGGAATATTTAATTCTTTTATCTTTTTCCGGAGTGTATTCCTGTTCAACCCGAGTATATGAGAGGCTTGTATCTGATTGCCTCTTGTCTCTTTCAGCACCATTGTAATAAGAGGTTTTTCTATTTCACGGAGCAAAGTGTAGTAGAGATTGGATCCCTCAGAGGCCTTGAATCTCTTTATGAAATCATGTAACCTTGTCTCCATATACTCTTTAAGAGATATGGAAGAATGAGTATGTTGCGATATAAAAGAAACAAAGGACTCAGGCTCAAATCCGACTAATTTGTAAGGGGTTTTACTTACCCTCTTTTTTGCCTCTAAGACATCTCTGATTACAGTGACTTCTATTCCTATGTTCTCGAGAGACTTTTTTATCTCTGCAGAACCATTACCCTTGCCTACGATAAGAACACCCTCTTTGTCCATCTAACCTCCTGCAAACTTTTAGCATAGTACTACAAAATGGTCAATAAGAAAAATGTTGACATGTGTGTCAAAATTTTGTATTTTGAATGTCATGAAATCCTGCCAGATCCTCCTCATTGATGATGAAGATGATATCCGTGAGACCCTGACCACCCTCCTCAATATGAACGGGTATACTGTTACTGCCCTGCCAGATGGCCCTTCAGCCATAGAAGAGGTAAAAAAGGAAAAGTATCAGATGGTTATAACTGATCTCATGCTTCCTGAGATGAACGGTATAGACATTATAAAAAATATTAAAGAGGTAGATCCGGACATACAGTGCATTGTTATAACAGGATATGCAACTGTCAGCACAGCAGTAGAAGCGATGAAGGCCGGTGCATTTGATTATCTTATGAAGCCGTTCAACTCTTCTGAGATAATGATGCTTATAAAGCGTGCGCTCGAATTTCAAGAACTCCATGCAGAGAATCAGCAATTAAAAAAGAATCTTGAAAGTAAATACCGCTTTGAGAATCTAATAGGTAATAGTGAGGGTATAAAGAAGGTCTGTTCTCTTATCGAAAAAGTGGCAGAGACAGACAGTACAATATTAATCCTCGGTGAGAGTGGAACAGGTAAGGAATTAGTTGCAAGGACTATTCATTATAATAGTCATAGGAAAAACAGGCCGCTTATTCCAATAAATTGCGGGGCAATACCTGAAAGTCTGTTAGAGAGTGAACTGTTTGGACATGAAAAGGGTGCATTCACAGGTGCAAGTTCCACACGGATAGGACGGTTTGAGCTTGCAGATAGCGGTTCAATCTTCCTTGATGAGATAGGAGAGATGAGTCCCGCACTACAGGTGAAACTCCTCAGGATATTACAGCAGAGGGAGTTTGAGCGTGTAGGCGGCACTAAGACTATAAAGGTGGATGTCAGGATCATTGCTGCAACGAATATTGATCTTGAAAAGGCCGTTCAGATTGGGAAATTCCGTGAAGACCTTTATTACAGGATTAATGTAATACCAATAGTTATACCGCCATTAAGAGAACGTATTGAAGATATACTATTACTCGCAGAATATTTTCTGGAATATTTTAACAGGACAAAGAAGAAGTCCATAAAGGGATTTTCTCAGGAGGCCATGAATCTTTTAATAAACTACAGATGGCCCGGGAATATCAGGGAACTGGAGAATCTTATTGAGAGGCTGGTTATCCTGAAAGGTGATGGTATTGTTTATCCGGAAGATCTACCTGATAAAGTTAGAATTATCCGGTTTGAAGAAGGCATAATCCCTTTAACTATCCCTGATGGTGGTATAAATCTAAAAGATGTGGTAGAGGAATTTGAAAATAATCTGATTGTACAGGCCTTACAAAAGGCCCAGGGTGTAAAAAACAGGGCCGCGCAACTCCTTTCCCTGAATCGAACCACGCTTGTAGAAAAGCTGAAAAAGAAAAAGCTCGACTACCATATCAATGCCTGACATTTGACCCCCCTCGTCAATCAATTGACGTCACTCGAATAGTGATGGTTATCCTCCAAATTATCTTTTCTCAAGAAATCAAGTAGTTAGAATCTTTTCAAAAAATAATTTTCATGGCATGTGAATTGCTATTCTATAAGGGATTGTTATGAAGGAATATCACATACCAGTTTTAATAATTGTTTTTT
>MHER01000150.1:0-4003 GCA_001805205.1 Nitrospirae bacterium RIFCSPLOW2_12_42_9
CACCTGATGACAGGGAAGGTTATGGATTTTTCTTCCATGTTGTACCTACCCATCCTGACCTCGGGAATAAATATGAGCTTGGCCTGATACGCACAACCTATGTGGCAGCAAAAGACATTGGCAAACCCATGCAACTACCTTTTTAAGAAATCATGCCATGGTGGACGCTCTGTGACCAGATTCCTTTTGAAATTATTTAGCTTTTTTGAATGCCTTTGATAAAGTATTAATCTCTTCAATAATTTTAAGTTTTTCCTCAAAGGGTAATCTGGCTAACTGCTTCCTTCTTTTTATCTTCTCCTGAAAAGTCCTGCGATTAAATTCCATTATCTGTTTATAAGTATTTCTTTTTAAACCCATTCCATTTCCTCACCAAGTTATGTCGGTTTATAATAGAATCCAGATACTCCTCGTCAAGATCGCTCTCTTGATATAGTTTTTCTACTTTTCTTAAATCCTGCAACCTTCCTGTCTGGAGGGCTATAGCTAATAAGTACTCTGGCCTAAGAACATGAGTATCGATACCATAGACACTAACCTCTATAGACTGGTCAAGAGCTTCCTCAGTCAAAGGGTTGTAGACTCCTATAAAATCTACCATCAATTCACCTATCTGAATATATTGACCACTGACATTATATCCCCTTTTGATCAGATATCCAAAAAACGGCATCAATAAAATACCCCCTTCCCTTGAGACAGGAAGTTGTAAGAATAAATCAAGGTCTTTTGTTGCAAAAGGTTCAGTCCAGTATATTGCCCCAATGGAGCCACCAATTGCGTGCCTCCCGATAATGCCTTTCTTTTCCATATCATTAACTATCCTTAAAGCCTTTTTAATGTCTTCTATAAGCATAATTAGGATTAAAATCCATAAGTATATTTATCAACCTCATTGAAAGAATGCTATCACAACAAATCCTAAGTTACAATGAGAACCAAAAAGGAATAATAATCATTTTTACGGCATTGCTGGTGGCCGTTGCTTTGTCAGGAGAGCATGGCCTTACATCCCTTCTATTCTATTTATATTCTATTTAATCCTTGACAGGCATGTGTAAGTAAACCTAATATATCATTTAATGGATGTAACCGTTGAATATAATGATATTGACAGGTTCATCCTCGCACTTCAATCCCGCTATAATGTTATAGCCCCTGTTTCTAAGGATGGCCGGTTCATATTTGATCTTATAGATCATCCATCAAAGGTGTCACCGAAATATGACTCCACATTGCTCCCGCCTGTAAAATGGATATACCCCAATGATGAAGCTCTCCTTGAATTTGATCTGAAAGATGCAGCAAAGATAAAAGAGATTACAGAGAGCAATAAGCAGGCGCTGCTGTTTGTCCATCCATGTGATGTAAATGCGATAAATATCATGGATGAGATACTTGCTGAAGAACCGTCTGATGTGAATTATCTTAAGAGGAGATGGTCTACTGTAATCATTGGTTATGAATGCCTGGGACCCTGTAAAGAGAACATCCTTTGTTTTGACAAGAGTTATCATATTGCATATTCAGGTTTTGACCTTTTCTTTACAGATATTGGTGAGAGATACTATGTTCAGGTTGCAAGCAGCACAGGCAAGGAGATTATTGAGATGATCGGCGGTCTTAAAAAGGCCGGTTTCAGTGATAAGACTGAGCTATTCAGGGTCAGGGATGAGAGAAAGATGAGGTTTAAAAAGTCCATCCATGGGAACATGGATATGCTCTCCCATATGTTAAAGGAGGCATATAACGATGAGATATGGAATATAGAAGAAAAGAAGTGCCTCTCCTGCGGCGCATGTAACATTGTATGTCCGACCTGCTACTGTTTTGATGTGGTGGATGAGATATGCCCTGATATGGAGAAGGGGACAAGATACAGGAGATGGGATGGATGTCAGTTGCATGGCTTCTGTAAGGTGGCTACTGGTGAGAATTTCAGGAAGACCGCTGCTGAAAGGGTGAGGCACAGGGTATTTAAGAAAGAGGTGTATCTGAAAAAGAGGTTTGGAAGGTCAGGGTGTGTGGGATGCGGGAGATGCATCGATCATTGTATTGCAAATATCAGTCTCATTGAAATCTTTAACAAGGTATTTGACAGGGTGAGGGAAGGTGTCTAATTTTATCCCGATGCCGGCAACGCTTGTTGGTGTAAGACAAGTAACTGATAAAGAGAAACTTTTTACCATCAGCCTTGACAATGGTAAAAATATTAAGCATAGACCATGTCAGTTTGTTATTGTATCAATATCCGGAGTTGGTGAGGCACCCATATCCATCTCATCCCCGCCAACAGATTCAGGTAAGGTAATTGAATTATGCGTACGTTCTGTCGGAAACCTCACCGGCGCAATGCACAGGCTCTCTGTGAATGACAAGATCGGGATCCGGGGTCCCTTTGGAAATGGCTTCCCAATAGAAAAGATAGAAGGAAGAGATATCCTCATTGTTGCAGGTGGTCTTGGGCTTGCACCACTCAGGTCTCTTATAAAATATGTAAATAATGAAAGGAAAAGATACAGAAGGTTTATACTCCTCATCGGTGCCAAAAGGCCGGCAGATATCCTTTTTAAGGAAGAGGTTACAAAATGGGATGAAGACCCCGGCATTGAAACCCATATAACTGTTGATGCAGCAGAGCCGCCCTGGAATAAAAATGTAGGGGTTATAACCGGATTGTTTAAATATATAGATATTGACCCTCTTAAAACAGTGGCTGCAATCGTAGGCCCGCCTGTGATGTACAGGTTTGTTATAAGAGAACTTCTGGCCAAAGGGATATTTGAAGGTAACATCTTCCTTGACCTTGAGCGGAGGATGCGATGCGGTCTTGGTAAATGCGGTCATTGTCAGATCAATGGTATCTATCTCTGTCAGAACGGACCGGTATTATCTTACCTCGAAGCAAAGAAGCTTCAGGAGGCGCTTTAAAATTCGGAGTGAGGGATTCTTAAACGGAGGTTTTTAATGCCGCCAAAAATCGGGGTCTTTAGTTTTACAAGTTGTGAAGGGTGCCAGCTCCAGATACTCAATCTTGAGGATGAGATCCCCACACTTATAGAACAGATCGATATAGTAAATTTCAGGGAGGCTATTGATGAAAAGGGTCAGGATTATGAGATCGCTTTTATCGAGGGGTCTGTTACAAGGGAATCTGAGATTGAAGAGGTAAAAAGGATCAGGGAGCGGGCAAGGGTCCTGATAGCCCTCGGTGCCTGTTCACACCTCGGCGGAGTAAATGTCTTAAAGAACTTCCATCCTCAGGGGTCATGGCTTTCTACTGTCTACGGGAGGTCTGATATATTTTCTGACACCATACCAACAAAGAGGATAAAAGACGTAGTGCCGGTAGACCTTGTACTCCCTGGTTGTCCGATAGACAAGAGGGAGTTCCTGAGATTTGTACAGGGACTCCTTTTGAATATCAAACCAAGACTTCCTGATTATCCGGTCTGTGTTGAGTGCCGGTCAAAGGGGAATGTATGTCTTGTTGAAGAAGGAAAATGGTGCCTTGGTTCAGTAACACGGGCTGGCTGCGGGGCAATCTGTCCGACCTACAGGGATGCATGCGCCGGCTGCAGGGGGATTGTTGAGGGGTCAAACATAGAGTCTCTACGCAATATTCTCATGGAAAAGGGATATTCAAAGGAAGAGATCAGGGATAAGTTCAGGATATTTAACGGCCTTGAGGAGATACAGAACCTTTTATGACACATGACATTCACCTGCATCATATAACAAGGGTTGAAGGGCATGGCAATCTCGTCTTAAATATCAAAGAAGGGAGGATTGAAGAGCTGAGACTTGAGATTGTCGAATCCCCCCGCTTCTTTGAAGTGATGCTGTTAGGCCGTCATATTACTGAGGCGCCCCATATTACATCAAGGATATGCGGTATCTGTGCCATCAGCCATACACTGGCGTCTATAAAGGCGTGTGAGTCTGCATTAGATATAACCCCTTCTGCTGATGTAATCCTTCTGAGAAAGATACTGATGCATGC
>MHER01000150.1:4051-6285 GCA_001805205.1 Nitrospirae bacterium RIFCSPLOW2_12_42_9
AAGGTTGCAAACGAGATATGCAGGATACTCGTTGGCCGTCATATACACCCGATTGGGATGACTGTTGGTGGATTTATGAGGATACCGGCTAAAAAGGACCTTGAAGAGGTAAGAAAGGTACTTGAATCAGCTATCCCTGATATAGATGAAACGGTTAATTTCTTTAAGGGGCTGAATATCCCTGAATTTAACAGGGAGACGAGGTACTGCTCTTTAAAGGATAAAGGAGATTATGCCCTTTATGATGGTAAACTCTATTCAAAGGAGAATGATTTTACGGAGGTAGAACAATACAGGGATTTTATAACAGAGAGTGTGATTGAATACTCTACTGCAAAACATGCCAGTTCCGGAGACAGTTCTATTATGGTAGGAGCGCTTGCCAGATTGAATAATAATTATTCTCAGTTATCGGATAAGGCAAAAGAGGCAGCGCAGAGGCTTGGCCTAACACTTCCCTGCACAAACCCCTATATGAATAATATAGCCCAGCTTGTGGAGTCTGTTCATTGCATATATGATTCCCTTAGATTATTAGACCGGCTTTCATCAGGAAACATGAATGTGGGGGTGGGCAGGGTAGATGTCAGAGAAGGGCTTGGTGTTGGTGTGGTAGAGGCCCCGAGAGGTTCTCTGTATCATGAATATGGTGTGGATGATAAAGGGATTATAAAGTCTGCAAACTGTATCATCCCGACAGCACAGAACCTTGCAAATATCGAAGAGGATATAGAGGCATTAGTGCCGGGAATCCTTGGTCTATCAAAGGTGGAGATGATTCAGAGACTTGAGATGCTGGTCAGGGCATATGACCCCTGCATATCATGCTCATCACACTTCCTTGAGGTAAAGTTCATTGAGTGATGACAGGTTATTAATACTCGGGCTTGGTAATATACTTATGGGAGATGATGGCATCGGTATGCACATAATCAATGATCTTAAAAAGTTAAACCTGCCGGATAGCATTGATGTTATTGATGGAGGGACTCCGGGTATTGATCTTATCGATATGCTGTCAACATATAGAAATGTAATATTAGTGGATGCAATAAAATACAGGGGAGGTGACTCTTCCGGAATAAAGGTTGTATCGCCTGATGATATCATATACAGAGAATATGACGATTTTTCAGCTCATGATGTAGAACTGACCTCTGTACTTAGACTTATGAGGACCCTGGATATGGATATGCCTGAAATAAAAATTATTGGTATGCCTGCATACAATATCTATCCGGGTATAGGCTTATCGGATGAGTGTAAGAGGTTTATTCCTGAGGCTATTGAGTTTATAATGGAGATATCCGGGTCAAAGAATAAAATGGATTTTATGTAGAGTGAAAATGCATAGCGAGCGCATTCCCAGCAGCTTGCTGCAGGAAGCTTAAATATATCAGGGAGGTTAGCCATGATAGCACTTGATGACTTAAAGAAGATAGAGTTTTTTGCAGATCTTACAGATGAAGAGCTTTTATCCCTGCAGGAGATATGCCGGGAAGAAACTCATCGTGCCGGCGAGTTTATTTTTATTGAGGACACCCCTGCAGAACACCTCTATGTACTCAAAAATGGCAAGATATCTGTAGAAATAAAGGTAACCGGTGGTACACATATGAGTGTACTGACAGTATCCCAGTTTGCCGAACCCTTTGGCTGGTCAGCCATTGTTGAGCCTTTCAGGTTCACTGCTTCTGCGAGGTGTGTCGAGGACTCCACCATAATCTCAGTAGATAGTAGAAGACTCATGGGATTGATCAGGATGGACTACCGCATGGGTTTCCTTATAATGAGAAGGGTTGCAAAAGTGGTGTCAGAAAGGGTCAAGAATACACGTCTGCAGCTAATCCATTCGTTCTATGGTTAATCATGTGCTATGCAATTCCAGGTAAGATAATAGACGTCATTGGCAAATCCGCCCTCATTGACTATTTTGGTGAGAAGAAAGAGGCATATGTCGATGTTGAGGGCGTAAATCCAGGGGACTATGTCTTTGCTCAGGGCGGGGTCATTGTAGAAAGGCTTGATGAAGATATAGCACTAAGCATCCTAAGCGGCTGGAACGAGGCATTCTTTAAATTAAAAGAGATTGATAAAAGGCTTGCGGAAGAATATCCAGGATCTTTTAGTGAAACATTCATACCTCAAAGGGACACAAAAGTCGATAAAAATGCCGGGCAAGACGCCTGTCCTGATTTCCTGGAGATCATTAAGAGGACTGAAAATGGGTTATC
>MHER01000151.1 GCA_001805205.1 Nitrospirae bacterium RIFCSPLOW2_12_42_9
TTTAAAAACATATATTGAAAATACAAGAGTTTTTACTTTCTTACACGCTAAAAATCTAAAATTTAATGTCAAACTGCGGAAGATGGGTTAACGAAGCCCTATTTTGCTGTCAATAGTTTTTTGGCCAACTGAATCACCAATTGGATCGTCCAGTTACATGAGTCTATAAATTATGTATAAAGAAGATATCCTGGTGACAGTCTTTTTCATGGGGGATGCTGTCACAAGTAACTATTCTGTGTATGTTTTATCATTGTAAGAAAAGGGAAGAGAGTCCGGGATTTTTAAGTCCGTGCAGGCCAAAGTTGAGGATCTCATCAATCACAGGATTTATATCAGATTTGTTTTTCATGGTCAGTGTTACATGTTCTATGAGTTCTTTTATACTTCCGAGGATAAGAAATGAAGTTATCCTCGGGTTACAGTCGCGTATAAGTTCCATCTTGATGCCGAGTTTGAGGGCATCCTCGATCTTATCAGCAATATTATTATAAAATTCTGTAATCTTCTGATCTGATTCCTTGTCAAGGCCTGCGGCATGGCGAAGGAGGATCCTGCTTAATTCCGGATTTTCAACAAAAAGTGTGAAAATTCTCCTCAGGTTGTCCTTCAACTGTTCCAATGGGTTTTGCCTCTCTTTCCCGATCTCTATCTTTTTGATACAGCGGTCAATTTCAACAATGAGGTTTTCTAATATGCTATCAAATATCTGCCTCTTGTTTTCAAAATAGAGATAGAAGGTGCCACGGGCGATTCCGGCCTTATTTATTATTTTTGATATACTCGTGTCATGATAACCTTTCTGTGCGAATGCACTTATAGCGGCCTTTAGAATCTTTTCTCTTTTATTCTTTTTCAGCATCTGGTTTTAATGTCCTGCAATGGTGATTCTGCTGATCTTTATGGTTGGCGAGCATATCTTCTGTCTGAAATCGAGGTCATTTCCCACCATCTCGATCTGTAAGAGCATGTCTTTAAGATTCCCTGCTATAGTTATCTCTTCAACCGGATATGTGAGTTCTCCATTCTCTATCCAGACACCTGAAACACCGCGTGAGTAATCTCCTGTGACAGGGTTGTATCCAAAACCTATTAATTCTGTGACATAGAGACCTGATTCAACAGTTTTTATGATTTCTGAAGGGGAGTAGTTTCCAGGGGACAGATAAAAATTGGTTGGAGCTGCAACAGGGGGATCACCCGGACTGCGGGACGCATTCCCTGTAGTCGTGAGGTTTAGTTTTCTTGCAGAGTATGAGTCCAAAAGATAGCTTGTTAATATCCCCCTTTCAACAACTGTTGTCTTCCGTGTTGTTATTCCCTCGGCATCAAATGGTTTTGACCCTATTCCCCATGGCATTGTGCCGTCATCATAGATCGTTACTGCAGGTGTTGAGATCTGCTTATTCAACATCCCTACAAGAAATGAGGCGCCTTTGTAAATAGAATATCCTGACAGGGCCATGCATAGATTTCCGAGAAGGCTTGATGCAGTCTCCGGATCAAATACTACAGGTGCCTGTTGGGTATGTATCTTTTTTGCACCAAGGCGTCTGACTGTACGCTTCGCTGCCTCTTCTCCTATCTCAACAGGATTATCAAGCTTGCTGAACCTCCTCTTTGTAGAATACCAGTTGTCCCTCTGCATGCATCCATTGGTAGTTGCAATGGGGGTTACAGATACGGTAAATATCGATGTCTCATAAGTTCCATATGAGTTATTTGTATTGGCGTATATAATGCGTGTGGCCCTCTTATTAGAATATCCCCCCTCAGAATTTGTGACCCTCTTGTCATACTTAAAGGCAGCGGCCTCGGCCTCTCTCGAGAGGCTTAGCATATCCTCAAGGGACACCTGAGGAAAATATTCATCATAAATATCAAGCTCTTTACTTTTCATCCCATATTGAGGCAGCGGCAGGCCACCAAAATCATCCGGTGAAGTCAATCTGGCAATACTACTTGTATCTGCTATTAATTTCTCAAGAGATTCCGGTGATAAATCAGATGTAGATGTTACAGCGCTCCTTTTGCCAAAAAAGAGCCGAAGCCCGAGGGTCTTATAATTAGAATCAGTGATCTTGTCAATAGTGGAGAAACGCACCTGGACTGATGATGATTTCCCCTCAACTATAATGATGTCTCCTTCAGTTGCCCCTTTCTTTTTAGCCTTCTCTAATAACTCCTGTGCCTTTTCAATACTGATATCCATATGTTTTCGCTTCGCTCAATGCAGGCGCTTATATGGTGCCACCAACAGTAATACCATCTATCTTTACAGTGGGTATACCAACTCCCACAGGGACTGATTGACCATCCTTTCCACAGGTACCAACACCTGCATCCAGTTCCATGTCATTACCCACCATTGAAACGCGTTTAAGGATATCAGGTCCGTTTCCTATTAATGTTGCACCCCTGACAGGGGTTGTAACCTTACCATCTTCAATCAGATATGCCTCACTTGTGGAGAATACAAATTTACCGTTTGTGATATCGACCTGTCCGCCTCCAAAGGCAACGGCATACAGACCTCTCCGGACAGACCTGATAATATCCTGTGGTGCTGTATTTCCGGGCAGCATGAAGGTGTTAGTCATCCTCGGTAATGGTGAATGTGCATAACTTTCCCTCCTGCCATTTCCTGTAAGGGGCATATTCATTAGTTTTGCATTGAGTCGATCCTGCAGATAACCTTTCAGTATTCCATTTTCTATCAGTACAGTTCTTTGGGTCTCTGCCCCTTCATCGTCTATATTTATTGATCCCCTCCTCTGAGGGATTGTTCCGTCGTCTACAACTGTGCACAGCTCTGATGCAACCTTTTTGTCCAGCATCCCTGTGAAGGCTGAGGTTCCCTTCCTGTTGAAGTCTGCCTCAAGACCATGACCTATAGCCTCATGTAGAAGTATCCCTGGCCAGCCTGGAGCGAGTACCACGTCCATTGTGCCGGCAGGGGTATTAACAGCCTCCAGGTTTGTGATGGACTGTCTTGCTGCCTTCCTGGTATATAAAACAAAACGATTCTCCTCAAAAAAATAAGAGAATTCAACCCTGCCGCCGCCTCCATAACTGCCAACCTGGCGGTTACCGCTCTCTTCTGCAATACAGGTAATATTTAATCTGCAAAGAGGCTGGACATCACCTATGACAAGCCCTTCCGAGGTGGCTATTAGAATTATCTTATATTCACTGGTAAAGTTGGAGAGGACATTCTTAATCCTGGAGTCGTAACTCCTGGCTATCTTATCTATCTTGTCCAAAAGCCTTATCTTTGCCTCTAATGGGATATCTGTTGGATAAGTTTCAACCGGATAGAGATTAGATTTAGGTTTTATAATATTAGAAAGGGGTACAACAGTGCTCTTGCAGTCCCCGGTTGCTATAAAACTTGCAGTTTTTGCTGCAAGTTTTATTTTATCCAGTGATATGTCTTCAGAGTAGGCGTATCCGGTTTTATCGCCGGCATTTGCGCGTACACCAACACCATGAGAAATATTTTTTGATGCTGTCTTTACTATACCCTCTTCAAGGCTCAGGGATTCTCTTATATTGTACTCAAAATAGAGATCCGCATAATCAATCTTTCTGCTTAGAAAATCACTCATTGCCTTTTCCATAGAATGACTGTCTATGCCAAATTTTTTTGTAAGAAAAGTTTCGGGGGTGATTAGATTTCCTGACATTGAGTTTATCACTTAATTTTATATTTTTAATTTTGAAGTTCGTAAGATTAGAATAATAAAATATAGATGCCTGTGTCAACCTAAAATTAAAACAGTTACTTTATATTTACAAAAGGACCTTATCATTGTAATATGTAAAAATAGGATATATGATATGATTAAGTTGATAATTTTCGACCTTGGTAAGGTTATATTGGATTTTTCTCACAGGGATATTGCAAGAGGGCTTGCAGTATTCTCCACCTTAGCGAAATATCAGGATCCTGCTAAAATAATGGACCATATGTTCAACAACGGTTCAAAAATCATCAACCTCTATGAAGAAGGCAGGATTACTACAGATGATTTCTTTATTTATATTAAAGAGTCATTTGGGCTTAATATCTCTTTTCCCAGGTTTAAAAAGATATGGAATGAGATATTTAAAGAGAATGATGGTATTGATATGTTGATTGAAAGGTTTAAAAAAGATTTCATGCTATTCCTGTTATCCAACACAAATGAACTTCATTTTGAATATGTAAAGGAAGAATACCCTGTTATAAATAAGTTCGATAGATGGGTATTGTCATATGAGGCAGGTATCAGGAAGCCGGAACCGGAGATTTTTCAGATAGCCCTTAATAAAGCCGGTGTGAAACCCAATGAGACCATATTTATTGATGATATCAGGGAAAATGTAGAAGGGGCTGAGAGTATTGGGATCAATTCTGTTGAGTTTAAGTCTGTTAACCAGATAACCACGTATCTTGAGGAGAAGACATATGAATCCAGGCCAGGATGACCCGGTTTTGTCAGCATTAAACAGGTTTTTTGCTGTATTTCCTTCCGGCCCGTTGGGGGCAGAAGAAATTGGATTAATTGAATGCCGTGGCAGAGTACTGACAGTTAATATTAACGCTGCAATAAACTCACCCAATTTTTCAAGGGCACTTGTAGAGGGGTTCCTTGTTAATGTTGCTGATATAGAGAGCGCTGGTGATAACAATCCTGTTGAGCTTAATATTAAAGGTACAATAGATGTTGGAAAGACCTTTGATGGGGTGATATCGACAGGGAGTTGTATGGAGGTCTTTACAGGAAGCTTCATCCCTGATGGCCCGTATGCAGTTGTCAGGTATATGGATATAACAAGAACAGGAGGAAGTATCAGGATCACGCGTTCATTCAATAAAGGAGATAATATAGAAGCTACAGGCTGTGAGATTAAAAAGGGTGATATTATTCTCAAAGGCGGTACAAGGATATCTCCGAAAGAGATAATGACACTCGCAGGACAGGGTATCTTATCTGTGAAGGTTACAAAAAAACAGGAGGTTGCTGTCTTCTGTTCAGGAAATGAGATAATCCCGCCATCAGAGCAACTGAGACCAGGTTATGTATGGGATGCAAATTCATATACCTTATTAGCACAGATTGAGGAATATGGCGGCATCCCTTTGTTTAATGGAGTTATTAAGGACGACCTGAATGCCTTTAAGACAGCATTAATTAATGGGCTTTCCAGGGCTGATATGGCTGTAATCTCAGGTGGTACAGCAATAGGAGGGAAGGAATTTATAGCAGAACTGATAAACTCATCGGGGAAACCTGGTGTGGTTGTAAATGGGGTTCCAATGAGGTCAGGAAAACCTTTGATAATGGGTGTAATTGATAAAAAGCCAATCGTGTGTGTGGCCGGCTATCCACCGGAGTCTCTCCGTGGTTTTGATCTCTTTGGAAAGCCGACGATTGAAAGACTCCTCGGAATTGTTTGAAGGAGAGGATAAGTAAGGGAGGTGAGGAAGGCTTAAGCCTAATCCGCCCTTCTTCATAAGAAAGAATATATGGAAAGGTTTATATCCCCTGAACCGGTTGTCAGACTGGAGAAATACTTCTCAAATCCTTATAAAAATCTTATTGCTGCTGCCAGGACATGCTATTCAGATAAGGGTATTATTGATGAGGACAAGATTTCAGGAGAAGCAGTGCTTGCCTTGAGCGAAGCGAAAAATGAGAAACTTGTTAAAAGCATCTACAAGGCAGGTCATCACACCACATTGCAGCATGCCCATTTCCAGTTTACACTCAACAATGTCTCAAGGCAATTCGTCTGGTCATTCCTTCACAGTCATCCTTTCTATAATTCCGAACAGGTAAGCCAGCGATACGTTGCTATAAGACCAGGTAATTTTGTCATACCACCATTGAAGGGAGAGGCTCTGGCAATATATGAGAAGACCATAACCAATCAGATGCAGGCATACAAAATACTCTGTGAGAGTCTCTTTCCAATTGCAAAAGATGAGTATCTCAGGCGTTTCAGGGGTTACAGGAAAAAAGGAAAAACCAGGGAATATGAATTGCTGCAAATAGAACTGCCGATATACAAGACAGGGAAGAATATAGATAAGGAAGCAATGAAGAAGGCACAGGAAGTGGCACGCTATGTTATTCCGGTAGCCGCATTTACCTCCCTTTATCACACTGTCAATGCAGTTACCCTATTCAGATACTACCGCCTTTGTAAACAGTATGATGTCCCTCATGAACAACAGACTGTTATTGGCAGGATGATAGAGGAAGTGCTGAAAGTGGAACCACTGTATGAGACTATCCTTGAAGACCCCCTTACATTAGAGGCAACTCCGGAATACCAGTTTTTTATATCTCATCAACCAACATCAGGATCCCGTGTAAAGAAAAGGTTCTTGCAGGAGTTTGACGCGAGCCTGAAGGGGAGGTTATCAAAGCTTATTGACTTTAAAAAGAATAACGAGGCAGTAATTGCCGGTTCTGTCCGCGAAATTCTCGGGATCCCCTCTTCAAAGTCTGTTGATAAAAGGAGGCTTTCGAATGAGAGGGCGATAAGGCTTGTACTGGATCCTTC
>MHER01000152.1 GCA_001805205.1 Nitrospirae bacterium RIFCSPLOW2_12_42_9
ATTTAAACTTGGAACCAAATACAGTGAGGCAATGGGTGCAACATACCTTGATGAGTCAGGGAGACCACAACATATAATTATGGGTTGTTATGGAATTGGCGTAGGAAGGACTATGGCTGCTGCTATAGAGCAGAATCATGATAAAGATGGAATAAAATGGCCTCCTGCTATTGCACCATTTAAGGTTATTATTCTACCTTTGAATATGGACTCTGAAAGGACCCTGTCAACAGCAGAGGTCATATATAAGGGTCTTGAAGATGATGACATTGAAGTGGTCATGGATGACAGAGGTGAACGGCCAGGGGTAAAGTTTAAAGATGCTGACCTGCTTGGGATCCCTTATCAGATAGTAATCGGAGATAAAGGATTAAACAGGGGGATTATTGAAATAAAGAACAGGACGACCAGAGAAGTCAGTGAAGTAGAAGTAGATAAAATACAGGGCATTATAGAGATGCTGCATTGAGGAATAATTAAAAACCTGTCCCATTATCCTTTATCCCGTATCCTTTCACTCGAAAATCCCCTTTCAAATCCCCTCCCCCCCTTTTCTAAAGGGGGGGAATCTAAAAAATATCAAGTCCTTATATGCGTTTGCCGAAATAATAGTAAAATTTCGTAAAACTTCCGGGAGCAATTTCTTATTTAAAAATGAGGATAACTGAAATATTAAAACCGCTGCAAGAAATTAATCCACTTTCATCTCTTTTTCACAAGTCTAATGGTGCCGCGAATTTAACCACAGAAATATCTGCAAAAGAAATTCCGGATTTTACTGACAAATCCCTTCTGAAAGAGAATAACAGTGAGGAAATAATATCAAAACTTAAACTTACAAACAAGTTATTAGCTTATAATATCAATAAGTTTGAGACAGTCCTCGATAATCTGAATGATGGTGTTATAGTCCTCGATTCTTCAACCCGTATCCTTGCAATTAATCATATTATGGAGCAGCTCCTTAACCTTAAAAGAGAAGATATTAAAGGTAAACACATCAGGGAATGTAATTGTGATAATAAGATATTTTCCTTTATCCTCGAGAACTTTGAGTCTATTAATAAACTGGTGGAAAAGACTGAGGAGATGAGTATAGGGACAAGTAATCTTCGGGTCTCTTATAAAACTCTTATAAGGAGTGATGGGAATCCATGTGGAACTATTTTGTTAGCCAAAGATATAACATCACATAAACTGACTGAGCAGGCTATGGTAGAGTTCATCTCACAGGTGTCTCATGAGGTCAAGACACCATTAAACACGATTAAGTCCTATACAGAGATGCTGATTGATACAAACAACAGGGAGACCATTCTTGAATTCTGTAATATCGTCAATGGAGAAGTTGACAGGCTTGCCAGCCTTATTAATAACCTTCTGCAACTTTCCAGGATAGAGATGGGTAGTGTGACCTTGTCTATGACAATGACAAAAACAAAAGAGTTTATAGAAAATGCGTTTAAGATAGCGATATCCCAGAAGAAGAAGGATATAAAACATGAAATTATCCTGCCAGATAAGATCTCTCCTGTAAATATTGATAAAGAATTTATGGGGATAGCATTAATAAACCTCATAGGTAATGCAATAAAATATACACCTGAGCATGGGAGAGTAACCTTAAGGGTTGAGGAAGATCAGGAAGAAGATAAGATAATGATACACGTTATCGATACAGGGATTGGTATATCTGAAGATGATATGCAGCATATATTTGAGAAATTCTACAGGTCTCCTGATGATAAGGTCAGAGAAAAGCCGGGTCATGGGCTCGGACTCCCGATAACAAAACAGATTGTAGAACTTCATAATGGAGAAATTAAGGTTATCAGTAAAAAAGGTGAAGGGAGCCAGTTCTCTATCATCCTTCCAATAGGTGAAAGGTATTTCCTTGAGTAAAATGGCTGAGGGTAATAAAAAATCACACAAAATACTGATAGTGGATGATGAACCATTTAATTGCAGGATTCTTAAATTGAAGCTTGAGAATGCAGGATACAAAGTAGTTACGGCTTCCAATGGTGAAGAAGGATTGAGTAAATTTATGGTTGAATGTCCTGATGTGGTTATTTCTGACATCAGGATGCCCAGGATGAACGGCTATGAGATGTGTAAATATATTAAGGAGGTAAGTAATGGCAGACCATATCTTACAATAGTTATTACATCAACAGTGGAGAAGAGAGAAAGGTCATTTGTAAATGAGACAGAGAATGCAGTCCTCCTTGAAAAACCAATAAGTCCAGGTCACCTGCTGACAATTGTGGAAGACTATTTAAACAAGCCTTCTTTTGTATAGTTTAAAAGAGTATGGATGAGAAAAGTATAATTATTAATTTAGAAAGATACAAAAGGTGTCTTTCAAATATCTCTAAGATATTTAAGGCTGATATTTGTTTTTTAGATGAAGCCGGTAATTGTAAAATCAAATCATATAATGGTCATAAACCAGGGTTCCCGGACCTGACCCCTGAAATATTACAAAAGGCATATAAAGAGGTAAAAAAGTCAGGAATCCCATTTTCAAAAAACGGCAAAAACAACTCATTTGGGATTGTTGGGGTACCGGTTGGTACATGGCCTCATTTGAGAGGGATTCTTGTTGCCGGATATGGAAATGGAATGAATAAAGGTGTCCCGGCATCTGTCAGGAATCTTCAGGATATGCTTACTGAGATATCTGTTTTCATAGATGATGAGACATCGCTGCAACAGGACCTTGATAGTCTGACAAATGAATTATCAACACGCTATGAAGAGCTTACCCTGATATATGGAGTAGGAGACAAACTTAAGGTAGCAGAAGACTCATACAGTACAATAAGGTACATAATCAATGAGGCATTGTATAGGTTACATAGTAATGCAAGTATCCTTTATGTACCTGATTTGGGAATTATTGAGATTTTATTATCCGGAATAAAATATTCCAAAGATGATCTGGTTAAAATTGTCAGTCATGTAAAAAGAAAATGCAATACAGGGAAAGAGCAGATTGTTATAAATAATCTCAGGGATTTCAGAAGTATTGGATTTAAAGATAAGAACTGGTTTAAATTTATTGCAACTCCTGTGCAGATAAAAGGTGAGAGCAAAGGTATGTTCTTAATACTGAGTAATACTCTCAGGGTAGATTACTCTACAAGTGACTTAAAACTTCTTCAGGCACTTTCAGGACAGATATCTATAATAATTACAAATGATGAACTGTACTATAATCTGAAAAACTTTCTCATGAATTTTGTGAAAACCATGGTATCGGCGATTGAGGCAAAAGACAGTTACACCCGGGGCCATTCTGAGCGGGTCAATAAAATTTCAATAATGATTGCCAGGGCCATGGGACTTTCACAGAAAGATATAGAAAATGTCAGTTGGGCTTCAATATTGCATGATGTTGGCAAGATAGGAGTATCTGATAAGATACTGACAAAACCGGGAAGTCTAAACAGAGAGGAATATAATATAGTTAAGACACATCCTGAAAAGGGATATGAAATAATGAGGCATATAGCGCAGATTCAGGATGCATTACCGGGCATTTTATATCATCAGGAAAGGTATGACGGCAAGGGGTATCCAAAAGGACTGAAAGGTAAAGAGATACCTCTTTATGCAAGGATTATTGCTATAGCTGATACATATGATTCAATAACAAGTTCAAGGGCCTACAGGGCCTGCAATACACACATAAATGCCATCAGGGAGATAAACAGGATATCCGGTACTCAGCTTGATTCAGAGATTGTACGTGTGTTCAAAGAGATATGTAAAACCCAGCCTGATTTCATCAGAGGAGAAGGGGATGAAAATAAAAAAATCAAAGATTGGTCTGATAAGTTACATAGAACCTGAAATTCCCATTGCCAATGAAGGGGTGCAGGAACTTAAAAAGGTGTTAGAAGATTGTTTTAAAGATAATGAATTCAAGATCGTTATAAACTTTCACTCTGTTCCTTATATTGATAGTGATGGCCTCGGGGCGCTGCTTGACACATTAGGAGAGGTGAGGAGGAGAGGCGGGAGTATAAAGATTTCCGATCCAAATCCGGTCTGCAATGACATCTTTGTTGCTGCGAGATTTAATACACTATTTGAAATATTCACTAATGTTGACAAGGCCGGGAGGAGCTTTTTATGATATCTGCCCTTCGTTCCAAGCCAAAGCGGCTGGGAGAGCTTCTTGTAGAAAAAGGCGTGCTTACAGAAGATCAGTGTAAGCAGGCATTGGATTTCCAGAAAAAGACCGGTAAAAGGCTTGGCCAGATTGTAATTGAACTTGGTTTGGTTAAAGAGGATGAGTTATTACAGGTTCTCAGCAAGCAGATGGACCTTCCGCATATATGGTTGAGGAAGGGACTGATAGATCCCGGAATTATTAATGTTGTCCCGGGTGAGAAGGCAAGACTTTATAAGATTATGCCTATGTTCAAAGTCAAGAATAATCTGATATTAGCCACATCAGATCCCCAGGCAATATTTGTCTTTGATGAGATAGAAGAGATGACAGGTCTGTCTGTTCAGCCTGTACTTTCCAGATCAGGTGATATAGATAAGGCAATCGAAGAGTATTACGGAGGGGCTGTAGAGATTCCTGATTATGTTGGAGATTTTGATGAAGGGGCTATACGCCTTGTTGAATCACAGGCACAATTTGATTTTGCCAGGATTGAAGAGATGGCTGATGGCAGTCCTATTATCAACTTTGTAAACATGATAATACTCAGGGCAATAAAAGATAAGGCAAGTGATATACATATTGAACCGGATAAAAAGAAACTCCGTGTACGGTACAGAGTGGATGGAATAATGTATGAGGTAATGACACAGAAGATAGACCTCCATCCTGCTGTAGTATCAAGGTTAAAGGTTATGGCAAATCTCGATATAGCTGAAAGGCGTATGCCGCAGGATGGCAGGATACAGGTTATGGTGGAGGGGAGGGCAGTAGACCTGAGATTATCTTCCATGCCGGGTATACTTGGTGAGAAGATCGTCCTCAGGATTCTCGATAAAAAGAGTACAATACTGGATCTCAATCAGTTGGGCTTTTCTGAAGATACCCTTATCAGGTTTAAACACCTGCTAATGTATCCGTATGGCCTTATCCTTGTTACCGGGCCAACAGGCAGCGGTAAGACAACAACACTTTATGCAGCAATGAACCTTCTTAATACAATTGAGAAGAATATTATTACCATTGAAGACCCTGTTGAGTATCAGATGGAGATTATCAATCAGAATCAGGTGAAAGAATCCATAGGTCTTACGTTTTCCGTAATTCTGCGCCATGCCTTAAGGCAGGACCCTGATATTGTAATGGTTGGAGAGATAAGGGACAAAGAGACTGCGGAGATTGCTATTCAGGCATCCCTGACAGGTCACCTTGTCTTATCCACGCTCCATACCAATGATAGTGCAAGCGCTGTAACAAGGCTTCTTGATATGGGATTAGAGCCATATCTTGTCACATCATCTCTCACTGGTGTAATAGCTCAGAGATTGATCAGAAACATATGTCCGAAGTGTAAAACACTATTTTATCCCTCTACGTCTATCATGGAAAAATATGGCTGGACTGAGGAAAGACGGCTTCAGATTGCAAAGGGAAAGGGATGTCCTGAATGTTATGATTCCGGCTATAAAGGAAGGATGGGGTTATATGAACTACTGGAAGTTTCTGAAGATCTGCAATCACTCATTCTTTCCAATCCATCCCTTGATGAAATAAGAAAACACCTGAGAAATAAGGGGCATATTACAATGGAGAGTGAGGGTATCAAGAAGGTACGTGAGCAGGTTACAACCTTTGAGGAGGTCTCGAGGGTTGTGACATTAGGGGGCTAAATGGCAATCTCAACTATAGAAAGCAAGAATAGTAACAGAGATTGGTCAATAGATGCGATAAGCAAATCTGTTAAATTGCCTTCTATAAATTTAAGGATTACAAAAAAGGTCTCAGCTTATGAATTGATCTTTTTCATGGATCAGCTTTCCCTTATGCTTGAGACAGGGACACCTTTGAATAAAAGTATCCAGTCAATAGGTCTGCAGGTTAAAAATGTTGAATTCAGGAATATACTGAAGGCTATGGAAAAGGATATGGAAGATGGGAGATTGTTATCAGACACCTTAGCGAAATATCCCGATACATTTAATACGATTTATATAAGTATGATCAGGGCCGGTGAGAGTGGAGGGTTCTTAAAAGAGATGCTCGACAGGATAGTAATATTGGAGAAAAGACATCAGGAGTTTATGGCTACTATCAGGGCCGCCTTATATTATCCTGCATTTTTAAGTATCTTTGCTGTTTCAGTTATACTGTTTATTATAATATATGTTTTCCCGAAATTTGGAGAGATGTTTGAGGAGATACACGATAGTCTTCCCATAACCACCAGGATATTAATGGGATCGAGTAAGGTCTTAGTCTCATACTGGTACCTCATTATAATCTTTATAGCCATAAGCTGGTTTGCAGCATATAAGATTATTATTTCGGATAAGGGAAGATCTTACATAGATAACCTGAAGTTAAAAGTCCCCATTTTTAGAGATTTATTCATAAAGATATATATATCGAGGTTTACCCGGACACTCGGTTCACTTATTAATAGTAATGTGCCTTTACTTGATTCACTTACTATATGCTCGGGAGCAGTTGGCAATAAAGTTTTTGCAACATTGATCGATAATATACGTGCAAACGTTGAAGGGGGAAAGCCCCTCTCAAAACCTGTTACAGAGAGCCAATACTTTCCGGAGATAGTCAAACAGATGATAAGGACAGGAGAGGATGCAGGGATGCTCCATAAGGTCATGCCGAGACTTGCTGACTACTATGATGAGGAGATAGGCAGGAATATTAAGAAGGTTACCATGATTATGGAGCCTCTTTTGCTTGTAACTGCCGGAGGAGTAATTGGTATTATTGTTATTTCACTGATAATGCCGATATTTAAACTTACTAAAACATTACATTGATAAGAACAAACTTAACAATAGGAGGGTATAAAATGTTTAAGCGTTTAAGAGATCAAGGGGGTTTTACACTGGTTGAGTTGCTTGTGGTGGTTATAATCCTTGCCGTTCTTGCGGCTATGGTAATACCACAATTAAGATCATCATCACAGGATGCGAAACTATCGGCCCTGGATACGGATCTGAGTGCAATGCGGAATTCAAT
>MHER01000153.1:0-13984 GCA_001805205.1 Nitrospirae bacterium RIFCSPLOW2_12_42_9
GGAGTTGAAAAAATTCTGTCCATGCTGCAGGAAACATACTTTACATAAGGAAGTTAAGTAGTATATATTTGCAGGCCAGTAGCTCCAACGGTTAGAGCGCCGGTCTCCAAAACCGGGTGTTGGGGGTTCGAATCCCTCCTGGCCTGCCAGTGTTGCCGGTATTGTTTTACCAGTATTGTTTTTAAAGGAGATGTAGTGACATTTGCAAAGATAACTGAAAATCTCAAGACCTTTTTTTTAGAGGTTAAGACAGAAACAAAAAAAGTCACCTTCCCTACAAAGGAAGATACAATAGGGACAACAGCAGTAGTAATTGTCCTGATTCTGATTGCGACTATTTTTCTGTGGTTAGTGGATGTATCATTATCAACAATTATAGCTAAGATTCTTCCATGAGTTATTAAAGACTGTTTAAACCGTTTAAACAGTTTAAGCGGTTTGAGCGGTTTAAACAGTTTGAACGTTTATATTATTAAGTGAGGTTTTAATGGTAAAACAGTGGTTTGTTGTTCATACATATTCAGGATTTGAGAATAAGGTAAAGGCCAGTCTTGAAGAGAGGATTTTGTCGCTTGGAATGAAAGAAAATTTCGGACAGATACTTATTCCTACCGAGAATGTGGTTGAACTGAAAGAAGGTAAAAAGAAGGTTGCTACCAAGAAGGTGTTTCCAGGGTATATCCTTGTAGAAATGGATATGTCAGATGAAACATGGAATCTTGTAAAGAATATACCAAAGGTAACAGGTTTCGTAGGCGGCGGAGGTGTGCCGACTCCGCTCGCAGACAAGGAAGTGGAATCCATTATCCAGCAGATGGATGAGAGTGTGGCTGCACCGAGGAGCCGTATACAGTTTAACAGGGGAGATGCAGTAAGGATAATAGCAGAACCTTTTCTTGGATTTAATGGCGTTGTTGATGATGTAGACGTAGATCATGGTAAGGTTAAGGTGCTTGTCAGTATTTTTGGAAGGGCAACTCCGGTGGAGTTGGATTTTCTTCAGGTAGAGAAACTGTAATAATAAGGAGAATATTTAAAATGGCTAAGGAAATCATGAGAGTTATAAAACTTCAGCTTCAGGCAGGTAAGGCTAACCCTGCTCCTCCTGTGGGGCCGGCACTCGGGCAGCATGGTGTAAACATAATGGAGTTCTGCAAGGCATTTAATGCAAAGACACAGAATCAGGAAGGGACTGTCATCCCTGTATTGATTACAGTCTATACTGACAGGTCTTTTGAATTCATATTAAAAACACCTCCGGCCTCTGAGCTTATAAAGAAGGCGGCCGGTATTGTGAAAGGCTCGGGAGTTCCCAATAAGGAGAAGGTGGGAAAGGTTACAGCAGAGCAGGTTCGGGAGATTGCTAAATTTAAGATGTCTGATCTGAATAGTTATGATATAGATGCTGCTTATAATATTATTGCCGGTACAGCAAGGAGCATGGGGGTCGACATAACATAATGATTCAAAGGGGTTAAATAATGGGTAAGAATTTTTCAAACAGTCTGCAGAAAGTGGACAGAAACAAACTTTATTTACTGGAAGAAGCTGTTTCAATGGCCAGGGATATTGCATGGGCCAAGTTTGATGAGACCCTTGATATGGCAATCCGGTTAGGGGTTGATCCAAGACACTCTGATCAGGTGGTAAGGGGTGCAGTAGTTCTTCCGCACGGTATGGGAAAGAGTGTAAAGGTAGTGGTATTTGCAAAGGGTGAAAAAGAGAAAGAGGCAAAAGAGGCAGGGGCTGACTATGTCGGGGCTGAAGAACTTGCAGAAAAGATTAGTAATGGATGGATGGATTTTGATCGTGTGGTTGCAACTCCTGATATTATGGGCATTGTGGGAAAACTAGGAAGGATTCTGGGTCCGCGGGGACTTATGCCAAATCCTAAGCTCGGTACTGTTACATTTGATGTTGGGAGGGCTGTTAAAGAGATTAAAGTAGGTAAAGTGGAATACAGAGTTGATAAGGCCGCAATAGTCCATGTACCGGTTGGTAAACTCTCCTTTGACACAAGAAAGCTTTATGAAAATGTTGTTACTGTAATTGAATCTATTATCAAGGCCAAACCTGCGTCAAGCAAAGGGCGTTATCTTAAAACAATTACCCTTTCCTCAACCATGGGGCCTGGCATCAAGGTAGACCCTGTGGCTGTTGGAAATATGTTTGAGTAATATAAATTAATTTGTTGATGGTCAGAGACAGTAGGTGTCTGTTAACTTAATTGAACCTTAATGGTTCGGCCTGCCGAGACAAAAACATTTTTATCCTTTCTCGGTGAGGTGTAATCCGGACAGGGAAAGGAGGGAAAGATTATTTTGAAAGTAGTATCTACAAAACAGGAGAAGATGGAGTCCGTAAAGGAGTTGCATGAAAAGTTTGAAAAGGCAGGTTTGGTTATTCTGACTGAATATAAAGGCTTAACCGTAGCTCAACTGACTGAAATACGAAATCGTCTCAGGGGGTGTGGTTCTGAATATAAAGTAGTTAAGAACACACTTGCACGAAGGGCGTCTGAAGGGACTGATGTACATCAGGTGGAAAACCACTTTACAGGCGCAACAGGTATACTAATCAGTAAAGATGATATTATTTCACCTGTAAAGATTCTGAATGAGTACATTAACAAATTTGAGTCATTTAAGGCTAAAGTGGGTGTGCTGGAAGGTTTGGTCCTTGATCCAGGCAGGATCAAGAGTGTGGCAAATATGCCATCAAGAGAAGTACTGATAGGAAAGGCACTTGGAGGTATAAAATCGCCAATATACGGATTGGCCGGAACCCTGCAAGGCATCTTAAGCAAACTTGCCTATGCCATTAATGCAGTAAAAGATGCCAGGGCAGCCGGCTGATTACAGCTATTTGTTTTTTAAGATAAAATTTCATATAATTTATTTCATCTAATTTCAGAGAGGAGAAGAAAGATGTCAGAGACAAAAGGTTTAACAGTGGATGAAGTTCTTAATTTTATAGACAACATGAAGGTACTTGAGTTATCGGAGTTTGTAAAAAAGATTGAGGAACGGTACGGAGTTTCTGCTGCCGTACCTATGGGAGCAACTGCTGCACCATCTGCAGGTGCACCGGTAGTTGCAGAGGAGAAGACAGCCTTTGATGTAATACTTACAGGTGCCGGGGATAAGAAGATCCAGGTAATAAAGGTCGTAAGAGAGTTGACTAATCTGGGTCTCAAAGAGGCTAAGGACCTTGTGGATGGCGCTCCAAAACCGCTAAAGACTGGTGTCTCAAAAGAGGAGGCAGAGAATGTTAAGGCCAGGATTACAGAAGTAGGCGGGCAAATAGAAATAAAATAACCACTTTATGGAGTGTAAGGTAATATATGAGTGAATTAATTATCAAAGGGTGTTTTGACAGAAAAGATTTTTCAAAGATCCCGGCAAAGATAGAAATTCCCGAGTTACTCGAGATCCAGAAGAGGGCTTTTGAGAGATTCATACAGAAAGATATTCCAACGGAACAGAGGGAAGATAGCGGGCTGCAGGCTGCATTCAACAGTATTTTTCCCATATCTGATTTTAATGAAACTGCTGTTCTGAGGTTTACAGAGTACTCTCTCGGGGAACCTAAATACGGGATATGGGAATGTATAGAAAGGGGTATGACCTTTGCAGTCCCGATGAAGATACGTGTTAACCTGGAGATATTGGAGAAGGATGAGAAGACAGGGGCAAAGAGTACAAAGGAGGTCAGGGAACAATGGGTCTACCTCGGTGAGTTACCTCTGATGACAGAAAACGGTACATTTATTATAAATGGGACTGAACGTGTTGTTGTAAGTCAGCTTCAGCGTTCTCCGGGTGCATTTTTCACTCATGACAAGGGAAGGACACATATAAGCGGAAAGATCCTCTTCTCTGCCAGGATAATCCCTTACAGGGGTTCATGGCTTGATTTTGAATTTGATACAAAGGATATACTTTATGCAAGGATAGACAGGAGAAGAAAATTTCCTTCAACAATACTGCTTAAGGCACTGGGTTTTTCAACATATGATATACTGAAGATGTACTATCCGGTTGAAGAAATCCACATCAGGAATAAGAAATTCTACAGTAAGATTGACGCAAAGGTTCTCCGGGACAGTAAGATCCCTTATGACATAGTAAATGAGCAGAATGGTGAGGTTGTAGTCAGGGAAGGGAGCAGGATTACTCCGGTGGTGTTAAAAAAGCTGGAGAATCTCGGGATAAAAGAGATCCCCTTAACAACTGAGAATCTTGGGGACAGGGTTGTTCTCTGTGATATAGTCGATACTTCAACGGGTGAGGTTATAATTGGCACCAATGGGATACTGACAGAGGATATATTAAATAAGATTATTAAATCAGGGATAGAGAAGATTGAGTTGCTCTATATAGATAATTTCCAGACACTTTCTGTATTAAGAGATACATTAGCACAGGAGAATATTGATTCTACTGATGCTGCTATTATTGAGATTTATAAGAGGTTAAGGCCTGGTGAAAGCCCCACTATTGATACTGCGAAGATGATATTTGATAACCTGTTCTTTAATGCAAAGCGGTATGACCTAGCTCCTGTAGGGAGACTGAAATTAAATAAGAAATTAGAGGTTGATGTACCAATATCTCAAAGGACACTTTCATCACAGGATATTATTGAAACAATAAGATATCTGGTAAATCTGAAGGCAAACAAGGGAGAGGTTGATGATATAGACCATCTCGGTAACAGGAGGGTGAGATGTGTCGGGGAGCTCCTCGAGAATCAGTTTCGTATAGGCCTCGCGAGGATGGAGCGGACTATTAAGGAGAGGATGAACATATTAGACCTTGAGGCAGCACTCCCGCATGATCTTATCAATGCAAAGTCTGTTATTGCTGCAGTAAAAGAATTCTTTGGGAGCAGTCAGCTTTCACAATTCATGGATCAGACAAATCCCCTTTCCGAGATTACACACAAACGCAGGCTTTCTGCATTGGGACCTGGCGGCTTGACGCGGGAACGCGCCGGATTTGAAGTCAGGGACGTTCATCCAACCCATTATGGCCGTATCTGCCCTATAGAAACCCCGGAGGGTCCAAATATCGGATTGATAACCTCACTTTCCACATATGCAAGGGTTAATGAATATGGTTTCATAGAATCTCCGTACCGGAAGGTTGTAAACAGTAAGGTTACTGATGATATCCATTACCTGTCAGCCATAGACGGAGACAGATACGTTATTGCCCAGGCAAGTTCTCCTGTTAATTCTGCAGGGAAACTGACATCAGAGACTATATCAGCACGTTATGGCGGAGACTTTATCATGGTTTCTTCTGATAAAGTTGAATATATGGATGTTTCTCCCAAACAAATAGTGAGTGTGGCTACATCTCTTATACCGTTTCTTGAGAATGATGACGCAAACAGGGCACTGATGGGATCAAATATGCAGCGTCAGGCTGTCCCGCTTATACATACCGAGGCACCCCTGGTAGGTACAGGTATGGAAAAGATTATTGCAAGGGATTCAGGCAGGGTGGTTCTGGCAAGAAGGTCAGGGACGGTTGAATATGCAGATGCAAACAGGATAGTTGTCCGGGCTGATGAAGTAAAATCAGGTACTAAAGGGAAAAAAGATAAACCCCTTATTGATGAAATGAGTCTTGATATATATAACCTTGTTAAATTTAAACGGTCAAATCAAAATACATGTATCAATCAAAAACCTATTGTTGTTTCAGGCCAGAGTGTTGAAAAGGGGGAGGTACTTGCGGATGGTCCGGGAATAGACAGGGGAGAACTGGCATTAGGGCAAAATGTCCTGGTCGCATTTATGCCATGGGAGGGATACAATTTCGAGGATGCCATAATAATAAGTGAAAAATTAGTCAAGGAAGACAGGTATACCTCAATCCATATTGAAGAATTTGAGATAGAGGCGAGGGATACAAAACTTGGAAGGGAAGAGATTACACGGGATATCCCGAATGTCAGCGAAGAGGCATTGAGAAATCTCGATGAAAGTGGAATTGTTCGTATAGGTGCTGAGGTTGAACCGGGAGATATACTTGTTGCCAAGGTCGCACCAAAAGGTGAGACACAACTTACACCTGAAGAAAAACTTTTGCGCGCTATATTCGGGGAAAAGGCAGGGGATGTTAAGGATGTATCATTAACAGTACCTCCTGGTATAGAAGGCACTGTTATAGATGTAAAGATCTTTTCGAGGAAGGGTGTTGAGAAGGATGAACGCTCAAAGAGCATAGAGTATGAAGAGTTGGCGAAGCTTCAGAAGGAACAACAGGAAGAGGTAAGGATTATAGAAGATGAAAAGAACAGAAGGCTTGGTAAGTTTCTTCTTGAGAAGGTCGTTGGTAAACCAGTGACAAGTTCCGGTACCAGGAAGGTGATTCTTCAGAAAAAGAAACAGATTACAGAGGCTGTTTTACGGGAGTTAAAGGACGAAGACATTGCGGATATTGTTCTGGACGACCCCCAGGAGATGGAAAAATTTGAAGAGATATGCAACTATGCACAGCAGCAGATTGATATACTGCATACTATCTATGAGGATAAGATAGGGAGAATTAAGAAAGGGGATGAGCTGCCACCGGGTGTAATAAAATTAGTAAAGGTTTATATCGCCATAAAAAGAAAACTGGCAGTGGGAGGTAAGATGGCTGGAAGACACGGGAACAAGGGTGTAATTTCCGTGATACTACCGGAAGAAGATATGCCTTGCCTCTCGGATGGGACACCGGTTGGTATGGTACTAAATCCTCTCGGAGTTCCATCGAGAATGAACATCGGTCAGATATTGGAGACTCATCTGGGCATGGCTGCAAAGGCCCTGGGATTATATATTACAACACCTGTATTTGAAGGCGCGACAGAGGAGGAAATTAAAGGATTACTGAAAAAGGCAGGTATTCCCGTATCAGGACAGATGATGTTGTTCGACGGCCGTACAGGAGAACCTTTTGACAGGGAGATTACAGTTGGATACATGTATATGATGAAACTTCACCATCTTGTGGATGATAAAATTCATGCAAGATCTATAGGGCCTTATTCACTTGTTACCCAGCAGCCTCTTGGCGGAAAGGCCCAGTTCGGCGGCCAGAGACTCGGTGAAATGGAGGTATGGGCATTAGAGGCATATGGTGCAGCAGCTACTTTACAGGAGTTCCTGACTGTCAAGTCCGATGACGTGCCGGGCCGTTCAAAGATGTATGAATCGATTGTAAAGGGAGAAAACTTTCTTACACCCGGATTACCTGAGTCCTTTAATGTGTTGATCAAAGAATTACAAAGTCTGGGGCTCGATGTAGAGCTTCTGAAATATAAATAAGGCTAAAATAGGGAGGTCTAAATGGCAACAGCAGAGGACAGAGATTGGGAAAAGTTATACAGTTTGTTTGAAAAGCCAAAAGAACCTGTATCATTTGACGCCATAAGGATAAGGGTTGCATCTCCTGAGAAGATCAGGTCATGGTCGCATGGTGAGGTAAAAAAGCCGGAGACTATAAACTACAGGTCTTTTAAACCGGAGAGAGACGGGCTTTTCTGTGCCAAGATCTTTGGTCCAACAAAGGACTGGGAATGCCTTTGCGGAAAATATAAGAGGATGAAACACAGAGGGGTTGTATGCGATAAATGCGGGGTGGAGGTTATACAGTCAAAGGTCAGACGTGAGAGGATGGGACACATTGAACTTGCGGCCCCGGTTGCTCACATCTGGTTTCTTAAAGGACTTCCGAGCAGGATAGGCAACCTCCTTGACATGACCCTCAGGCAGCTTGAGAAGGTGCTCTATTTCGAAAGCTATATTGTTACAAATACGGGTGATGCACCTATTAAAGAGAAAGAGCTTCTGACTGAAGACGAATACAGGAGGCTTCTGCAGCAGCACGGAACATCATTTAAGGCAGGAACCGGTGCAGAGTCAATAAAAGATCTCCTTTTGAAGATCGACCTTGAAAAGCTCTATGAAGAGGTCAGGACAAAGATTGAAAATGCAAGCAGCGTTGCAATCAAGAAAAAACTGAGTAAACGTCTCAAGATTATTGATGCTTTCAGGAAATCCGGAAACAAACCGGAGTGGATGATCATGGATGTTATACCGGTTATTCCACCGGAGTTGAGGCCATTGGTGCCTCTGGACGGCGGCAGATTTGCAACATCCGATCTGAATGATCTGTACCGCAGGGTAATCAACAGGAATAACAGACTGAAAAAATTGATGGAATTAAAGGCCCCCGGTGTGATTATCCGTAACGAGAAGAGGATGCTCCAGGAGGCTGTAGATGCACTGTTTGACAACGGCAGGAGGGGAAGGGTTATACGCGGCCCAAATAAGAGGCCGCTTAAATCTTTGAGTGATATGTTGAAAGGAAAGCAGGGTAGATTCAGGCAGAATCTCCTTGGTAAGAGGGTTGACTACTCCGGCAGGTCTGTTATTGTTGTGGGGCCTGAACTAAAGTTACATCAGTGCGGACTGCCGAAGAAAATGGCATTAGAGCTTTTCAAGCCATTTATTTTTCACAGACTTGAAGAGAAGGGTTTTGCTACAACGATTAAAAGTGCCAAGAAGATGGTTGAGAAAGAAAGACCCGAGGTATGGGATGTCCTCGAAGAGGTAACCAGGGAGCACCCGGTCTTACTAAACAGGGCTCCAACACTCCACAGACTTGGCATACAGGCATTTGATCCTATCCTTATTGAAGGAAAGGCGATAAGACTTCATCCATTGGTCTGTGTGGCCTTCAATGCAGATTTTGACGGAGACCAGATGGCAGTTCATGTACCACTCTCTGTAGAGGCAAAGGTAGAGGCAAGGGTATTGATGCTGTCTGTAAATAATATTTTATCACCGGCACATGGCGCACCTATTGTTATACCTACTCAGGACATAGTCTTCGGCTGCTATTACCTGACAAAAGAACGTGCGAATGCTCAGGGAGAGGGGAAGGTGTTTTCTTCGCCAATTGAAGTGAGGGCTGCATATGACGCAAGAGTTGCGGATGTGCATGCAAAAATCAAGGTGAGGATAAATGGTGAACTTGTTAATACTACTGTAGGAAGGGTACTCCTGGGTGAGATTTTACCTTCCTATATGCCATTTTCTCTTGTAAATAAGGTGATGAATAAAAAGGAGCTGACACAACTTATAGACAAAACTTACAGGGAGGCAGGCCAGAGAGATACAGTAATGTTTCTTGATAAGATTAAAGAGATAGGATTTAAGTTTGCTACTAAATCAGGGCTTTCCATTTCAATAGAGGATATGCATGTACCTACAAAAAAGGCCGAGATTATCGATAAGGCGAACAAGGATATACTCGAGGTGGAACAGCAGTACGCAGAAGGTTTAATAACAAAAGGTGAGAGATATAATAAAGTCATAGATATATGGGCCCATGTAACTGAGATAGTTGCAGCCGAGATGATGCGGGAATTAGGCGGCGGCAGTGAAGAGAAACGGGCATTTAATTCTATTTTCATGATGGCAGACTCCGGGGCAAGGGGAAGCACACAGCAGATCAGGCAGCTCGGAGGCATGAGGGGACTGATGGCAAAACCCTCAGGAGAGATTATCGAGACACCTATTACTGCCAACTTCCGTGAGGGTCTTACAGTGCTCCAGTACTTCATATCCACACATGGTGCACGAAAAGGTCTGGCTGATACAGCACTAAAGACAGCAAATTCAGGTTACCTTACAAGGAGACTGGTTGATGTGGCCCAGGACGTAATTGTTACCGAGAATGATTGCGGTAGTCAGGATGGTATATTCGTAAGCTCTCTTGTTGAAGGCGGAGAGATAATTGAACCTCTTGAGGAAAGGATACTTGGAAGAATCGCTGTAGACGATATCAGAGACCCCATTACAAACGATGTAATTGTTCCTGCAAGGGAAGAGATTTATGAAGAGAGGGTCGAAGCCATTATAGATGCAGGTATAGATAAGGTAAGGATTCGTTCAGTGCTGACATGTCAATCCCGGAGAGGTGTATGCATAAAGTGTTACGGAAGAGACCTTGGCAGGGGGAGACTCGTTGATATCGGGGAAGCTATTGGTATTATTGCCGCGCAGTCTATTGGAGAACCGGGCACTCAGCTCACAATGAGGACATTCCATATCGGGGGTACTGCAAGCAAGGTTGTTGAGCAGACTGTACTTGAGGCAAAAAATGCAGGACATATAAAATACGTAGACCTTAATACGGTTAAGAATAAAGAAGGTGACTCGGTTACCATGAACAGAAACGGCAAGATCGTAATATATGATGAAGAGGGAAGAGAGAAGGAGAAGTATTCTGTGGTGTATGGTGCAAAGCTAAAGGTCTCGGTTAACCAAAAGGTAAAGGCCGGTCAGAAGCTTGTGGAGTGGGACCCTCATTCCATGCCTATCCTTACTGAGGTTGGCGGGAAGGTTGCTTTTGGAGATGTTGTTGAAGGGAGCACAATGAAAGAGGACGTGGATGAAGTTACAGGTCTTTCGAGAAAGGTTATTGTAGACTTCCAGGGGACAACATTGAGACCTAGAATATCTATTAAAGACGATTCGAACAGGACAGTCAAGATACCCGGCACAAATACAGTTGCAAGGTATCTCTTACCTACCGGCGCTCACATAGTTGTCGAGAAGGGCGGCACTGTATTCCCGGGAGATGTACTTGCCAAGATACCAAGAGAGATAACAAAGACAAAAGATATTACAGGTGGTCTCCCAAGGGTTGCAGAACTTTTTGAAACAAGAAAACCAAAAGAACAGGCTGTGATAAGTGAGATAGACGGGACAATTGAATTTAGCGGTTTTGTCAAAGGTATGAGGCGGGTTATAGTAAAGAATGATCTGGGTGATTCGAGAGAATACTATATTCCAAAAGGAAAGCATATTAATGTTCATGAAGGGGACTGGGTAATGGCAGGAGAGCCGCTAATGGATGGTTCGGCAAATCCCCATGACATATTGAGTATCCTTGGACCCAAAGAACTTCAAAAGTATCTTGTTGATGAAGTCCAACAGGTTTACAGACTACAGGGTGTAACTATCAATGATAAACATATAGAAATAATAGTAAGACAGATGTTGAGGAAGATAAAGATTGAAGATCCTGGTGAAACAAACTTTCTGATTGGAAGCCAGGTTGACAGGTTTATCTTCGAAGATATAAATGAGAAGGTAATAAAATCAGGAGGGAAACCGGCGTCAGGTATGCCCGTACTAATGGGTATCACAAAGGCTGCGCTTTCAACTGACAGTTTTATTTCAGCAGCGTCATTCCAGGAGACCACGAGGGTACTCACAGAGGCTGCTGTCAGTGGTAAAGTCGACGAGCTGCTTGGGCTGAAAGAGAATGTTATTGTCGGAAGGCTCATCCCGGCCGGCACTGGATTCCCATTATACAGAGAGACTTTCTTAAAGTCTGTCAAAGGAGATTTGGAAGCAGGTGCTGAGAGGGAGAAATAATCCAAACATAAACCTCAATATTATGATCTGAGTAAACCTGAATAAAAACCTCTTGACAAAAAAAGAATAATCTATTAAACTCTCAAAGTTTTGGTGGAAAACCGTTATTAACAAGGTAATCTGAGGAGAATCAGTGCCTACTATTAACCAATTGATAAGAAAAGGCAGAACATTAATCAAAAGCCGTACAAAGAGTCCTGCGCTAAAGAAATGTCCGCAGAAGAGAGGGGTTTGCATAAGGGTTTATACAACCACACCAAAGAAACCAAATTCTGCATTAAGAAAGGTAGCGAGGGTTCGTCTTACAAACGGGATGGAAGTTACATCATATATCCCTGGTGAAGGGCATAACCTTCAGGAACATTCAATTGTGCTTGTGCGTGGCGGAAGGGTGAAAGACCTTCCGGGTGTCAGGTATCATATTGTTCGTGGTACATTGGATGCCGCAGGTGTTCAGAATAGAAAACGCAGCAGATCCAAGTATGGGGCCAAAAAGCCCAAGTAGTTAAATAGCCAAGGTAATATGTAGCCAAGGTAATATGTAGTAAGAGGAGATATATATGCCGAGACGTGGGTTGGTACAGCATAGGGAGTCGCATCCGGACCTGAAGTACAATGATATCCTTATTGCAAAGACTATCAGCATAATTATGAGAGGTGGAAAGAAATGTACAGCAGAGAATGTTTTCTATGGTGCTTTGGATATAGTGAAAGAAAAGTCTTCTGCTGATCCGGTCAAGATATTCAAGGCAGCAATAGATAATATTAAACCCCTTGTTGAGGTTAAGTCACGCCGGGTTGGCGGTGCATCATATCAGGTCCCTGTAGATATAAGACCTGTCAGACGAAATGCGCTTGCAATCAGATGGCTGGTGTCATTTGCGAGGGAGCGGTCAGGCAAAAACATGGCTGAAAGATTGGCATTTGAGATTATCGACGCTGCAAACGGAACAGGTAGTGCAATAAAGAAGAAAGAAGATACCCACAGGATGGCAGAGGCCAATAAGGCTTTCGCTCATTACAGGTGGTAGGAGAGGATTTATTAAGTGGCAAGACAGTACCCTTTAGATAAGACAAGAAACATAGGGATTATGGCACATATTGATGCAGGTAAGACCACTTCTACAGAACGTATCCTGTTTTATACAGGTATGTCACACAGGATTGGAGAGGTTGATGAGGGGACTGCAACCATGGACTGGATGGAGCAGGAAAAGGAGCGCGGTATCACAATTACATCAGCTGCAACTACATGCTTCTGGAAAGATTACCGCATAAATATCATCGATACCCCGGGCCATGTGGATTTTACAATAGAAGTGGAGAGGTCTTTGCGCGTCCTTGATGGGGCAGTAGCCATATTTGATTCAGGTCAGGGTGTTGAACCTCAGTCCGAGACTGTATGGAGACAGGCAGACAAGTATCATGTTCCGAGGATTGCGTTTATAAATAAAATGGATAAGATAGGGGCGGATTTTTTTGAAAGTGTTAAATCTATGGTTGACAGACTCAAAGCAAATCCTGTACCGATCCAGATCCCTATAGGGGCTGAGAATACATTCAGGGGACCGGTTGATCTTATTACAATGAAGGCTGTTTATTTTGATGATGAGACTCTGGGTGCAAAATATGTTATAGAAGAAATTCCGGCAGATTTGCAGGAGGTAGCAAGGGAGTACAGGGATAAGATGATAGAGAAGCTGGCAGACCATGATGATATTATTATGGAGAAATATTTAGGCGGTGAAGAGATTACAGAAGAAGAAATAAAAAAGGCCCTTCGCAAGGCGACTATTTCTATGAAGCTAAATCCGGTACTATGCGGGTCATCCTTTAAAAATAAAGGTGTTCAGTTACTTTTAGACGCCATTATTGAATATCTCCCTTCTCCAATAGATCTGCCTCCTGTAAAAGGCGTAAATCCTGACAATGAAGGGGAGATTGAAAGACGTCCTGATGATAATGAGCCATTTTCCGCCCTTGCTTTTAAGATAATGACAGACCCTTTTGTAGGTCAGTTAACGTACTTCAGGGTTTACTCAGGTATACTTAAATCTGGTTCTTATCTGCACAATTCCACTAAAGATACAACAGAAAGGATTGGCCGGCTCCTCAAGATGCATGCGAATAAGAGAGAGGAAATCAAGACTGTATATGCAGGAGAGATTGCAGCCGCAGTCGGTCTTAAGAATACAACTACAGGTGACACATTGTGTGATAAGGATAAACCAATTATTCTTGAACGAATTGAGTTCCCTGAGCCTGTTATATCTATTGCAATAGAACCCAAGACAAAGGCTGACCAGGAAAAGATGACACTATCCCTGCAAAAGCTTGCACAGGAAGACCCCTCTTTCAGATTAAAGACTGATGAGGAGACAGGACAGACAATTATATCCGGTATGGGGGAGTTACATCTTGAGATTATTGTGGACCGGCTTATGAGAGAATTCAAGGTAGAGGCTAATGTTGGAAAGCCTCAGGTAGCTTACAGGGAGACAATCAAAGGTAAAGTAGAGAGCGAAGGAAAATATA
>MHER01000153.1:13991-19243 GCA_001805205.1 Nitrospirae bacterium RIFCSPLOW2_12_42_9
AAATATATAAGACAGACCGGCGGACGTGGTCAGTATGGACATGTCTGGATTGAGGTTGAACCAAAGGCGCCAGGGGAAGGTTTTGAGTTTGAGAATGATATTGTAGGCGGATCAATTCCGCGTGAATATATACCTGCTGTTGAAAAGGGGATAAAAGAGGCTTTGGATAGTGGTGTGTTGGCCGGATATCCTGTGGTAGATGTGAAGGTCAGGCTTTTTGATGGTTCTTACCACGATGTAGATTCTTCGGAAATGGCATTTAAGATCGCCGGGTCAATGGCATTTAAAGATGGTGTAAAAAGGGCAAACCCGATACTCCTTGAACCTATAATGGATCTTGAGGTAATTGTTCCTGAAGAGTATATGGGTGATGTTATCGGCGATATCAATTCGAAGAGGGGAAAGATACTTGGTGTGAGACCGAGGTCCGGTGCCCAGGTTATTACTGCTGAGGTCCCCCTGTCAGAGATGTTTGGTTATGCTACGGACCTGAGGTCTCTTACTCAGGGCAGGGCACTTTTTACAATGCAATTTGCAAGGTATGAGGAAGCCCCGAGGAATATCGCTGAACAGATAGTGGCAAAAGTTAAAGGGTAGGTAACAAGGAGGGTAAGTACAATGGCGAAGGCAAAGTTTGAGAGGAAGAAGCCGCACGTTAATATAGGAACGATAGGGCATGTGGATCATGGTAAGACGACATTGACTGCGGCGATTACGATGTTATTGGCCAAGCAGGGATTAGCGGAATATATTCCGTATGATCAGATAGACAAGGCGCCGGAGGAGAAGGAGCGCGGGATAACGATAAGCATATCGCATGTGGAGTATCAGACAACGGCCCGTCATTATGCGCATGTAGATTGTCCCGGTCATGCTGATTATGTAAAGAACATGATAACGGGTGCTGCGCAGATGGATGGTGCGATACTTGTGGTTAGTGCAGCGGATGGTCCTATGCCTCAGACGAGGGAGCATATACTTTTGGCACGTCAGGTTGGGGTGCCGTATATAGTGGTATTTTTGAACAAGGTTGACATGGTGGATGACAAGGAGTTATTGGATTTGGTAGAGCTTGAGGTGAGGGAGTTATTGAGCAAGTATAGTTTTCCCGGTGATGAGATACCTGTGGTAGTGGGTAGTGCATTACAGGCTGTTGAGTGCGGATGCGGGAAGGATGATTGTCCCAAGTGCGGGCCTATATTGAAGTTGATGAAGGCAGTGGATGAATATATACCGATGCCGAAGCGTGACATAGACAAGCCGTTTATGATGGCGATAGAGGATGTATTCAGCATATCCGGCAGGGGTACGGTAGTGACGGGCCGGGTTGAGAGGGGTGTAGTCCGGGTAGGAGAGGAGATAGAGATAGTTGGTATAAAGGCTACGCAGAAGACAGTGGTTACGGGAGTAGAGATGTTCAGGAAGGTATTGGATGAGGGTCAGGCGGGTGACAACATAGGGGTATTGCTGCGTGGTACGAAGAAGGAGGAGGTTGAGCGCGGGATGGTATTGGCTAAGGCCGGGAGTATAACACCGCACACGAAGTTTAAGGCTGAGGTATATGTATTGACTAAGGAGGAGGGCGGGAGGCACACGCCGTTTTTCAATGGATACCGGCCGCAGTTTTATTTCAGGACAACGGATGTTACAGGGGTGAGCAAGCTGCCTGAGGGTGTAGAGATGGTGATGCCCGGGGATAATGTTACGATGGAGGCGGATTTGATAACCCCGATAGCGATGGAAGAGGGATTGAGGTTTGCAGTGAGGGAAGGTGGTAGGACAGTAGGGGCCGGAGTTGTAAGTAAGATTATAGAATAGGCAGCAGGCAGCAGGTTAGTGACCGCTGCATAATAAAAGGTGGAGAAATAAAAATGGCAATGGGACAGAAAATAAGGATCAGATTGAAGGGTTATGATTATAAATTACTCGATCAATCTGCTGCTGAAATAGTAGTGACCGCAAAACGGACAGGTGCGAGGGTTTCCGGTCCTATTCCGCTTCCTACTGTTATAAATAAATTTACTGTACTAAGGTCGCCGCATGTTGATAAGAAATCGAGGGAGCAGTTTGAAATAAGAACTCATAAAAGATTAATAGATATATACGAACCAACCCCTGAGACTGCTGATGCCCTGATGAAACTGGATATCTCAGCAGGGGTAGATGTGGAAATTAAATTATAAAAATGATAAACGGATTATTAGGTAAAAAAATAGGAATGACACAGATATTCGCAGCAGACGGCACAGTTTTACCGGTGACTGTGGTTGAGGCCGGACCATGCCGTGTTATTACAAAGAAGATTGTTGAGAAAGACGGATACAAGGCAATACAGGTCTCTTTTAAAGAAACAAAAGATAAGGCATTGACAAAACCTGAGCTCGGCCATCTCAAGAAAAATGGCGCACCACCTGCCAGGTACCTTGCAGAATTCAGCGAGACTGATTCATCCATAACAGTTGGCCAGGAGATAACCGTGGAGATATTCAAAGAAGGTGATCTGGTGGATGTGTCAGGTTTGACAAAGGGTAAAGGGTTTCAGGGTGTGATTAAGAGGCATAAATTTGCAGGCGGTCCGGCAACCCATGGGTCTATGTTTCACCGGGCACCAGGCTCAATCGGAAGCAGCGCTTATCCATCGAGGGTAAGAAAAAATAAAAGAATGCCAGGGCACATGGGTAATAAAAGAAGGACTGTACAGAACCTTGAGATTGTTGGTGTAAGGAGGGAGGATAACCTCCTGCTTATCAGGGGTGCTGTGCCAGGGAGCAAGGGGACATTGGTGATTGTTAAAAAGGCTGTTAAAGGAGCATAAGTATATTATTTAATAGGTCAGGCAGAATGCCTGACATTTCATTTAGGAGAAGGGATGTTAGAGGTAAGCGTAGTAGATATTAATAAGAAGAAGGTTGGCAGTGTACAGCTTGATGACAGGATATTCGGCCAATCTGTGAACATGCCATTACTTCATGAGGCAGTAGTGATGCAGCTTAACAATCAGAGGCAAGGTACACACAGTACCAAAACAAAGGGCTTTGTCAGAGGTGGAGGAAAGAAACCGTACAAGCAGAAAGGCACAGGGAGGGCAAGGGCTGGTTCTATAAGATCCCCATTATGGAGAGGGGGGGGAACCATATTTGGTCCGCTTCCGAGGGATTATTCCTACAGGATGCCCAGAAAAAAGATGAGACTGGCCTTGTATTCTGCTTTATCATCAAAGATTGAAGATAACTCGCTTATTATAGTAGACTCATTGGATGGTAAAAACGGAAAGACCAGAGAGGCCTTGTCATTACTGAAAAATCTGAATGCATTGGATAGTACACTCATAGTATGTGATGACAAAAATAATCTTATCTACAGAGGTGTTAAAAACTTGCAAAATATTTCAATTATCGATGTCAGCCATGTTAATGTGTATGACCTTTTAAGATACAGGAATTTAATTATCAGCAAAGAGGATATAAATAAATTAATGGAGGTACTCTCATGAAGATTGATATCCATGATATTATTCTCCAGCCTCTTATTACTGAAAGGAGTACTGATCTCCGTGAAAGTATGAATAAGGTCGTGTTTATAGTGAATCCTCATGCGAACAAGCATCAGATAAAGCACGCAGTGGAAGAGACACTGAAAGTGAAGGTTGTTAAGGTGAATATAATTAATGTTGAAGGTAAGAAAACGAGAATGGGTAAATTCGAAGGGAAGAAATCAAACAGGAAAAAGGCGGTTGTTACACTGAAACAGGGTGAAAAATTAGGGATATTTGAGGGTTAATATTTATGGGATTAAAAGGTTACAATCCAACGTCTCCGGGTGTAAGAGGTAAGACAACCCTTACATTTGATGAAATCACAAAGTCAAAACCTGAGAAATCACTCGTAGTAGATAAGAGAAGTTCAGGCGGTAGAAATAATAATGGTCATATTACAGCCGATCACAGGGGTGGAGGACACAGACAACTATACAGGATAATAGATTTCAGACGTGATAAGAAAGGTATTCCTTCAAAGGTGGCATCTATCGAGTATGACCCGAACAGGACAGCAAGAATAGCCCTGCTGCATTATCTTGATGGGGAGAAGAGATATATAATTGCTCCGGAAGGTTTGAGGGTTGGGGATATATTGAATTCTGGGCCTGATAGCGAGATTAAGGCAGGTAATGCACTTCCCATTTTAAATATTCCATTAGGCACTATGATACATAACATAGAGTTACGACCGGGAAGAGGGGGTAAATTGGCTCGAAGTGCAGGTTGTGCTGCGCAGCTTATGGCAAAAGAAGGTGAATATGCAACAATCCGCATGGGTTCCGGAGAGGTCAGGCTGGTTCACATAAATTGTATGGCTACGATAGGACAGGTTGGCAATTTAGACCATATAAATGTGTCTATTGGTAAGGCAGGCAAGCAGCGGTGGCTCGGTAAAAGACCTCATGTAAGAGGTGTTGCAATGAATCCTGTAGATCATCCATTAGGCGGCGGTGAAGGTAAAACCTCAGGCGGAAGACACCCATGTACACCATGGGGGAAACCAACCAAGGGATATAAGACAAGAAGGAACAAGTCCACTAACAGATTTATTGTTAAACGGAGGAAATAAGCCAAATGGCTCGATCCATTAAAAAGGGACCGTTTATAGATGCACATCTTTTGAAAAAGATTGATGCTATGAACAACAGCGGGGAGAAAAAGATAATCAAGACATGGTCCAGACGTTCAACCATTATCCCTGAAATGATCGGACATACTATAGCAGTACACAATGGAAAGAAATTTATACCGGTTTATATTTCAGAGAATATGATTGGACACAAGCTCGGAGAGTTTTCTCCGACCCGTACTTTTAAGGCACACTCCGGAGTAAAATCAGAAAAGGCAACAGCTTTAAAATAAAAGGTAAAATAAATGGAAGCGAAAGCTAAACTAAGTTATGCAAGGGTAGCACCAAGGAAGGCCAGGCGGGTTATTGATCTCGTACGTGGTAAAGAGGTTGGAGAGGCGCTGGCCATATTAAAGTTTATGCCTCAGCATGCCACTTTCATCATAGAAAAGGTTTTGAGGTCTGCAATAGCAAATGCAAAGCAGAAAAACATAGGTGATATTGATGATCTTTCGATCTCAAAGGCATATGTAGACCAGGGACCGGCCTTAAAGCGGTTCAAGGCCGGACCAATGGGAAAGGCTATGCAAAGGAAGAAGTTTATGAGCCATATTACAATGGTTCTTACACCTAAAGCGAAAAGAT
>MHER01000154.1 GCA_001805205.1 Nitrospirae bacterium RIFCSPLOW2_12_42_9
AAGGACGTCCAGCGATGATTCGAGCTGAAAGAACAGGACCGATTCCATTGATAGACATAAGTTCTTCTTTGCTAGCGGTATTTAGGTCAAGTAAGCTTTGTGGAGATTCGGTTTTTTCCAACTTTAAGGGGACGATATCATTGGAAACAGTGTCATTGTTTTTAAAACGGAAGGGTTCAGTGGAAAAATACGCAAAAATCGGCAGGTGATCCGAATACCCATTGCCTATGTGCCTGCCCCTGCCTCTTTCAGTCATTTGCCAGCGATAAACGGTTCCCCCTTTGAACAGGTAGTCCGGATGGAACTTATCAAACGAATTATCGCTATAGGAAATTCCCTTATCATCATAAAGACCTCTGGATACGATAATATTATCCGGGCTCTCCTTCTTCCTGGAAAAAATGTAAGACCAGCGGCTTGTTTCACTGATTTCAAGCCATAAATTATACAGATAATCATTCTTAGCCTGTTCTTTCAGTATTTTTTCATTGACCATATCATAATCTTTGATAGTCCTTAAGATATGATTGATTCCCGTGATATCTCCGGTATTGTTCAATCTGTAGGAATCTCGAAAGGTTTTGTATTCATTGTAGTTCTCATTAAAATCACCTATTAGTATAAAGTCAGCATCTTTTTTTAGATTGTCAATCTCTTTCTTAAGTGTTTTGGCATAAGCTATTCTCATACTTTCAGGACCGTTTTTCGATTTCCAGTGATTAATAAACAGGATGATACGATTACCATCGATATCAAGGGTTATCTTAAGAATATTTCTGGCAACTTCATTATCAACCTGTATTTCTTCTTTCCCAACAATTGGAAACTTAGACAGAACAGCGCACTTCACCGATGTGGCCTTGGAGTCCGCAATTTCAAGATAAGGGTAATCTACACCGAAGTCTTTCAACCTGTCACGTAAAGTAATAAGGGCTTTTTCCGACTCGACTTCCTGCAAAGCGACAACATCACCTCCCAGGTCCTTTATCACTCTGGCAATATTGGCGTACTTAATATTTGCAATATCCTTAGTCCAGCCATAGCCGGTATTAGGAATATACTCCTGGTATTCCGTTCCAGAAATGGTAAGATCAAAAAGGTTTTCCACGTTATAGCTTGCGACTTTGAAAGTTTTGGCTTCTATTGATGTAATAGAGCACAGAAAAATAAACAAAGTTGATAGAATTATTGTTTTTATCAGCCATTTAAACTTCCACTTATTCATGCCATCCTCTTGTTGTGCCTTTAATCGCCTAATGTCCCCAATCAGCAGCGGCTGTAAGCCGTCCGCTGGATTTTATTGTTATGTCAATTCTTTTATTATATGTCTTGCAAGATTTTCGTCTATTTCATCATGCCTTGGGACTGGCTGCTTTTTCCCTGTGGTAGGATTTTTGTATAAGTCGTGGCGGCTCCCATGTCTAACAAGAATACATCCTGAATTAGTCAACCTTTTGATAAGGTCTTTTCTTTTCATACGGGGATGGTAAGTTCTTTAACTTTATGTTTCTCCGGAACGTCCTCCATCGTCATAAGCATATATGCATCTTTCATGTTTTCCTCAAGTTCTTCTAATGTCTCACCTTGAGTCATTATTTCGGGATGTTCAATGAGCTTTCCTACCCAGAATCTTTCACCTTTCCAATAAATCATTTTTAATTTTGTTTTCATCTTTTCACCTCACACAGCGGTTTCATTAAAATTATAACACAGAGTTCACCGGGAGCGTAAGCGATCCGGTGGAACGACTCGTTAGGCCTCCATTCTTTTTCGGTATTCAGGTCTTTGCTGTGCCAATTCCAATATCTCTATCAACTTCGAGTATGATCAGAGATTATCTTATATTCTTTTCATATAATCAATATACCCTTCATAATTCCTCTTTATCTCATCTATTGAATCTCCACCGAACTTCTCTGAAAACCCGTTTGCAATTTCAATTGCAATCATAGCCTCACCTACAACACTGGCAGCAGGAACTGCACAGATGTCTGAACGTTCAATAGAGGCCTTAAAAGGTTTTTTAGTAACAATGTCTACTGAATCCAGGGGGGAATACAAGGTGGCAATAGGCTTCATTGCAGCACGTATCACTATATTTTCTCCATTCGTTATACCACCTTCAATCCCACCTGCCCTGTTTGTCTTTCTGTAAAAACTTCTGCTCTTTCTATTATAATAGATGCCGTCATGAACCTCTGAGCCAAATTTCCCCGCACATTCAAAACCAATGCCGATCTCAACGCCTTTTATAGCCTGAATACTCATGACTGCATATGCGAGCCGGGCATTCATCCTTTTATCCCACTGGGAATAACTACCTAAACCAACAGGTACATTAATTACAATAACCTCAAAAATACCACCAACTGAATCCCCTTTTTTTCTGGCTTCATCTATTTTGTTCTTCATCATGGATTCTGCCTTTTTATCTCCGCATCTAAGCTCAGACTTTTCTGCGAGATCTATAAGATTATCAAGAGTAATTTTCCTCACCCTTGACTTAACTCCCCCAATCTCAATGACATGACTCAATATCTGAATACCGAAGACCCCGATGAATTTCTTTGCTACTGCACCAAGCGCAACCCTCATTGCTGTCTCACGTGCACTGGCCCTCTCAAGCACACTTCTTGTATCATTGTGGGAATATTTTATTATTCCTGTGAGGTCTGCATGACCTGGTCTTGGTTTCGTCTCAGGTAAAATACAATCTGCATGGGAAGGATCAGGAGACATCTTTTCAGACCAGTTTACCCAGTCTTTATTCTTTATTAAAAGCCCTATAGGACTGCCGAGTGTTTTGCCCCATCTGACCCCGCAGGTGATTTCCACAGAATCCTTTTCAATCTTCATCCTGTTGCCGCGGCCATAGCCAATTTGTCTGCGGGCTAATTCATGATTTATATCATCACTGGAAAGTTCTAAACCGGCTGGTATACCTTCGATAATCCCGATGAGGGTCTGTCCATGGGATTCTCCGGCAGTAAGAAAACGAAGCATTCTGCCCTCAGGTCGAAACAGGGATAATTTTAGGTGTGATAAATATCAAAAGCTCACTCTTTGCATTTGATTTCTGAGTGTTCTTGAATAACCACCCGAATACAGGGATCTTATAAAACCATGGGACACCACTGACATCGTCTTTTTCTTCAAGTTCATATATACCCCCAATAACCGTAGTCTCACCATCTTTTACCAACACCTCTGTTGTAGCCTCTTTCTTATTAACACTGGGGGTACCTTCAACCACCATAGAGCCTGGCCGATTCTTAGATATCCTGATATTCATGGAAATATGGCCATCCGGAGTAACCTTTGGTGTTACTTTGAGTGTGAGGGTAGCATCAATAAACTCTGTCTTTGTCCCCTCCTGGGAATAGGTTTTATACGGAATAGACTCACCCTGCTGGATCATTGCCTCCCTGTTATCAAGAGTGGCAATCTTGGGGGCTGATAAAACCTTTGTTAATCCCTTTGTCTCGCCGGCAGATAGTCTTAAGTCAAGGGTAATATCATCTCCGATGGTTTTCCCGATTGTAAAACCTAAACTCCCTTTAGTTCCGGCCCTGCCTGCTGCCGGAAGACTAACAACAAACCCCGGAGTCGGACCACCTACTGTACCTGTCGGGCCTCCAACAATACCCAGGCTATAATCACCGGAGGTCGTGCTATGGCTTCCTCCCCACTGGATGCCAAGATCTCTCGCAAAATTTGAATCAGCCTGAACAATCCTTGCCTCTATCAATACCTGTGGGGTAGGTTTATCAAGGGTTTCGAGTAGTCTGTTGATCTCTGTATGTTTATCTTTGATATCTTTGATAATCATTGTGTTTGTACGGTCATCTACTGTTATATCACCCCTCGTACTGAGGGTCTTCTTTATAGAATCGGAAATATCCTTAGCCCTTGCATAACTTACCGGATATATCCTTGTTACCAGGTCTTCTGCCTTTACCATTGCCTCTTTTGCCTTTGCCTCTTCCTCCTGTTGCTGTGCTATATTTGAAAGTGTATCTACCCTTAGAACATTGTCCTCAAAAACCTTACCAAGTCCTTTTATCTTTAATATAACATCGAGTGCATGATCCCATGGCACATCTAACATCTTAATTGTTACCTTCCCCTTTACACCTTCACCAATAATCATATTTAATTTACTAACTTCGGCAAGGAGTCTCAGCACATTTATTATATCTGCATCCTGAAAGTCGAGGGAGACCTTCTTCCCCGTATACTTGGGAATACGTACAATCGAAGGACCGGTTATATCCTCAGAAGATGAGTTTGCTTTTTTATTCTTTACAGTTTTTTGTACCACCTTTTCCGGAGCGGCTGGTGGTGCAGGTACTGGCAAGGCCGCTGGCGCTGGTACCACTGCCTTTGCAGGCGCTGGAGAAGCTGCTGTTACTTCTACTTGAGCAGGCGCTGTGGAAACAGCAGGTACAGCTTCCTGTGCTGGTGCTGGTGTTATTGATTGAGCTGGAGCTTCTTGCTCCCTTGATACAATAACAGTTTCTTTTGGAAGAGGCGCCGTTGTTTCATTAGATGGAATAGGAGCTGAAACCGGAATAGGGGCCGGAATCGGACTTGAGGTAACAGCAGGCGGCTGAGACGGCACTGCTAACGGCTCCTGAGCTTGTTGAGATGTTTGGTTTGAGGGTACATCCTCTTCAGATTCCGGAACTGGTTCTGAAATGACTTTATCTGCAGGTTTAGAATTACTTTTCCCAAGAATACTTAAAGTGAATACATTCTCCTCTTTATTTGTTTCATAGGTTATTTTCTCTTTAAGGTCACCAACAATCCTCACTTTATTCACAGGGGCCAGGTGCCGTCCAATCCTGACCTTTGATAATAAATTGTTGTTATCAACAGGAACCTCACTTACATTAGGAATATAAACAGCATTTTTAACATCAATAACAACCTTATTCCCCTCAACCAGGAATGTCTCTGCATTTATTTCTTTATCAGCATTTACAACAATAATAGTTTTGTTGTCAATCTTCTCAATCTTTATTTCCTTTATGTATGTAAACTCTTCCTTTTTTGGAACTGCCTCATTCTCTGTTTTTGTCTCTGTCTTTACCTCCGGCACAGTCCCGGTCTCTGTTTTAACATCAGTCTGAGCCATAACTTCATTAACAATCATACCACCTGTGATAGCTTCATCCCCTTTTGTTATTTCATCTGTATCTGTACTTATAGAAACCGGAACTGAGCCAGATGTGTCTTGTTCACTTATCTCCTCCGCCTTTTTGGGAATCTCTATAACAACAGAATTTTCCTTCCTGTAAATTTGAGATTCTATTGAATCATCAACAAGTCTTATATCTAATCTTGCAGCCTTAGCCGGTGAATCAGTTTCTATAGGATAGATACCTACTATAGACCCTTTGTTTACCTCAATTGGTTCACTGAATTCTCCAACCGAGATATCAGACATATCTATAACTAATCTCGGTGGTTCATTGAGTGTGTAGGATGTATATTGTATTGTCTCATCTGCTTCTAAAATAATCTGTGTGCTATTTGTCAGATCAAGCACCTCTATTTTTGATAGTTTAAGTCCGGATGGTGGATCTGAAACTTCCGTGGTTTTTATCTGCTGTATCCTGGGGGAGCATGACGCAATAAATAACGCCACAATAATAAACATTAGATACTTTAATCCACTATAATTCAATATATTCATCCACCACCCTCCTCTTTTCCACGAAGTCTCAATACAGTAGTCTTGGCAACCTTTTTACTATAAAAATCTGTATGCACCTCTTCTATAATTACAGAGTCTTCTGTCACCTTTTTAACAACCCCGCCTTCCGGTCCCACCAGGGTCCCCTCTTTAACTACATATCCCTTTCCATCAGGGGTCTCAATCATCGCCATGTAAGTCTTTGGACCCCATACGATACCTATTACCCTTAACTCTCCCAAGCTCCTCTGCTGAAGAGGTGTAAGACCTGCTGTCCTTTTCTCTTTTATACCAAGGAGAAGTGATTTAAAAGGGTCCCTCCTACCTTCTTTATGATATACATAAGTATCATCTCCATCCAGGCCTTTTGTATCCACTTTAGAAGATTGCTGAGGGGACTCTTTTGTAACCTCTTTGGTTTTTGAAGTAAAAGGCATTTTAAGCTGTTCTGTTGTATTCTCTCCGCAACCATTAGACAGAAGGAGTATCATAGCAAATAATATTACTGCCAGTTTGGTATCTTTAAAGAACCTGCCAGCAGTCTGAAAGAACCTTTGGTGTATACAAATTATCCTCATCTTTACTGAGCCTCCATGGACTCTTTCGCTTTCTCTTTATCTTTATCTTTCTTATTAACCTTTTTGGAGTCTGGCAGCTCTTCTGTTCCTTCAATTACTGCTGAAAATGTTGTTGCTACAAATTTGTTCTGGATAGATATTCCGCCACCACTAACTTTAGCACCATCCATGTTTAGATTCGTGATATTGACTATCCTCGGCAACTTACTAATACGGTCGAAAAATGACGCAAGTGAATGATATCCTCCGGAGACCTCAACGTCAACTGGAATTTCCAGATACATACCGGAAGAATCTTTTTTTCTTGCCCCTGGTTTCCACAGCTTGACTTCCAGACCTGATTCTATACTCAGGTCTGAAACCTGCTTAAGCAATGAAGAGACCTCCTGTTCCATCGGGAGCTGAGCCTGCAGCATTGCCAGTTGTGATTGAAGCTGCATATTCTCAACCTTAAGCTCTTCAAGCCTTCTTAATTTTACTTCATTGGTATTAATCTTTTGATTGAGTTCGTTGACACCGGTCTTTAATGCATCAAACTCAGCTTTTCCGGGTAAAAATATAAAATAAACAAATCCACCTATTAATACAATAAAAATTAATGCCAGTAGAATTATCTTTTGTGAGCGGGGTAAATTTCCAAGATCTTTAAGATTCATATCTATACCGTATCAAGATTAACAGTAAAGGTTAAACTAAAACTGTAAATTGGGACACCTGAATCGATTACCTGTCTCGATTCTACTAACTGTACGTTTTTAAAGATATTTGTTGCCTTAAGATTATTAACGTACTTTACAATGTCATCATTTGTCATTCCTGAGCCAATAATGTTGATATTCCCCCCTGTCTCTTTAATAGATACCAGCCATACCCTTTCCGGTAATCTGTGACTGATCTCATCAAGCATATGAACAGGGCCCTCCTGATTCTTCTTTAAGTTTTGTATTATTTCTATCTTATCCTCATAGATCTTTTTGTCTTTTTCGAAATTCTCAACTTCTGTAACCTTCCCTGTCAGTTCTTTAAGTTTTACACTAAGGGTCTGTTTTTCCTGTGTCAGAGAGGAAATACTGCTATTAAGCCAATACCATGTGAAGCCTTCAAATAATACTACTACAACAATAATAATAATGAAGATCATCACGTTGGATTTAAAACCAACCTCAATAGTAAAAGTCTTTCTCGCCTTTTTTGTTGGCAGAAGGTTTATCTTTATCATTTGTCACTCAACCTTCGGGTTCCTAATCCAACTACGACCGTGGCCATTGATGCTGCATTATTAATATAGGCGCTGTCAAATTCAGGAGGGATTTGAACCTTTCTGAACGGATTCAACATCTCAACAGGCGTCTCAAGGCGTTCCTGCAGATAATTACCAAAGTTCTTTGTCTTTGATGCACCACCGCCAAGCATTATCTTGTCAATCTTTTCATTACCGGATGCAGTCTTAAAATAACCAAATGACCGGGTAATTTCACTAACAATCTCATTTGAAACATTCTCAATCACAGGATCTAATGTAAATGAATCAACCCCTTCAACATTTTCCCCCTTTTTTGCCTTTTCTGCATCATCATAGGATAAACCTAAATCTTTCTGAATTGTTTCTGTATATTTATTTCCACCAATAGAAACATCCCTCGTAAAAGCAAACGTACCACCCTGTAAAATGTTAATATTCGTAAGACTTGCCCCAACATTTATCAATGCTATAGTTTCATCTTCCCTAACGTCATAATTAATGCAGTACATGTTTTCGAGGGCAAAGGCATCTATATCAACAATAACCGGTTTAAGACCTGCCTCTATAACAAGGGAAGTATATTCGGTCATTTTATCTTTCTTCACTGCAGCCAGCAGGACATTCATCTGCGACTTTCCTTCAGCATCTGCAAAGGTATTTAATATCTGGAAGTCCATATTAACATCGTTTATATCAAATGGAATGTATTGCTCTGCCTCCCACCTGATAGATTCAGCAAGTTCATCTTCTGTCATCTGCGGGAGAACAACCTTTTTTACAATAACTGAATGTCCGGAAAGAGAAATAACAGCATCTTTCGACGTGATTGACTGGTCTTTGATAAGGTTTTGCAGTATTTCCACGCATCTCACAGAATCCATGATGGTTCCATCCACTATCATCTCAGGGGCAAGTGAAACCATACCAAACCTGGTTAAGGTATAATTGCCTTCGATTTCCTTAAGTTGTACCACTTTAATAGAACTTGAACCTATATCAAGACCTATTAACTCACTCGCCCTGCGGAATAGCATTTACTTTTATCCTTTATCTCTTCGACTTAGATTTAATTATCTGCTTTATTTCCTCGATATTTTCATCACTATATAGTCTCCAGTTTCGCCAATCCCTTTTTATGTGAGATATGAGTCCTTCGCTCTCCCATTTGAAGAGTGTGGCCTTGGAGATATCAAAAATGATACATATATCTTTTGTATAATATTTCTTGTTTCCTTTCATGGGTTAAATAATTCTGATTAGCAGGGTAAATATACTTAATATAGTAAATAGAGTCAAGCTATTTATTCCATCTTTTATAAAAATCGTTGTCTATATGTAGGCTGTCCAATATACGTCCCACAATAAAATCCACAATATCTGCTACAGTCTCAGGTCTGCCATAGAATGCCGGCATGGCCGGAATAACATGAACACCCATCTCCGACAGGGTAAGAAGGTTTCTAAGGTGTATACTGTTTAAAGGAGTCTCTCTCGGAACTATAATCAATCTTCTCTTCTCCTTTAAAGTTACATCGGCAGCACGTTCAACAAGATTAGATGCAAAACCACATGCAACTGATGCAACAACCTTCATTGAACAGGGGACCACAATCATCCCATCAATATGGACAGAACCACTCGCAATGGAAGCTGATAAGTTGTCCTCATTATAATAATGAAGGTTTTCAGTTGAAGTACCATAATATTTGCTAATAGCAGAAGCAATCTCTTTTTCGTTACCTTCCCAGGAGAATCCTGCCTCTTCATTCAGTATATACCAACCCTCCCTGGTGACTGTGAGATGGATTACATGGCCATTTTTAACCATATACTCCAGGAGTCTGACACCGTATATTGCTCCGCTGGCACCAGTAATAGCAATTATATATGAAGGCCTTTTTTGAGGCATATGTTCATTTCTCCAGGAGAATTTCAAAGGAGTTCAAGGATTAACGGGCAAAGGGGAATATTTTAAAACTTTTCTCTTTCTATATCCCGGTGGCGCAGCGTAGTTTCAAAGCCCAGATCTCTAAAATGCCGCTCCATAGTCTCTGCGATAAAAACCGACCTGTGCCTTCCACCGGTACATCCAATACCTATATTCAGATAGTATCTGCCTTCTTGCATATATTGAGACATCAGGAAGTCTACAAATTTAAAAAGTCTTTCCAGGAACTGAGAAGTCTGAGGGTTTGCCAACAGATAGTCTGCCACCTGATTAGATTGCCCTGTCAATGATTTCAGATGAGAAACAAAGTTGGGGTTTGGCAGAAACCTTATGTCAAATAACATATCAACATCATAGGGGACACCATATTTATACCCAAATGATACAATGTTGATTATTATCTTTTTATCCTTCTCCCTCTCCAGGAAATGCCTGTGTATCTCTTCTTTAAGCTGATGAATATTAAAATCTGAAGTGTCTATAATCAGAGATGCCTTATCCCGTAACCACCTTAAACGCTCACGCTCCACTTTGATCCCTTCTATGACCGGTCTGTCCTTTGCAAGTGGATGAGGTCTTCTTGTTTCACTAAAACGCCTTACAAGAACTTCATCTCGTGCATCAAGATACGTAATCTCTATAGGATATTCATTTTTTATAAACTCACTTAATATACCTTCAAATTCTAGGAGAAACCCCCTCTCACGTATATCGATACCTAACGCAATCTTATTTATCTCACTGCCGGACTGTGTACATAATTCAACTAATTTGGGAAAAAGCTGGGGCGGAAGATTATCAATACAGAAAAACCCGAGGTCTTCAAAACACCTCAAGGCATTGCTTTTACCTGCACCTGAGAGTCCGCTTATAACCACTAAGCGGAGATTTGGGAATCTCATATAACTAATTTTCTCCGCCTGCTTGCAGAAGGAATTTTTAATTCCTTTCTATACTTGGCAACAGTCCTTCTTGCAATCTCAATCTGATTTTCTTTTAAGAACTCCATTATCTGCTGATCACTAAATGGTTTTTTGGGATTCTCGTCCAGGATAAGTTTGGAGATCATGTCTCTTACACTCCTTGATGAACAACTTTCCCCATCTACTCTTGAAAGGCCACTGCTGAAAAAGTATTTTAATTCAAATATTCCCTGGGGGGTACATATGTACTTGTTATTTGTAACACGGCTCACTGTTGACTCGTGCATCAGGATATCATCTGCAACATCTCTTAGTGTCAGAGGCTTTAAATTGTTAACCCCTTTTTCAAAAAAATCGATCTGGGATTTCACTATACTCTGGGCTACTTTATATATAGTCCTGTTGCGTTGTTCAATACTCCTTATCATCCATATTGCAGAGCGGAATTTATCTTCGAGATATCCCCTCTCCTCATTTCCAAGACCACTGTTCCCCCTGAGCATCTTCTTGTATATCGGGTTTATTCTCAGTCTCGGTACACCCTCTTCATTTAAAAGAACTATATATTCACCTTCATGCTTTATAACAAATACATCAGGGACTATATATACATTATCAAATGAATAAAAGGACCTTCCGGGCTTTGGTTCAAGTTTCTCTATTATCCTGATGGCATGAGCTAAATCTTCCAGGCTGATACCTAACTTACGGGCAATAACAGGAAAGCGTTTCTTCTCGAAATCATCAAGATATTCTGAAATGATTGTCTCGATAATCGTCCCTGTAAATCCTATCTGCCTGATTTGAAGAAGAAGACATTCCTTCAGATCCCTTGCTGCAACACCAGGTGGATCAAAACTCTGTATCAGGTTCAAAACTTCTAAAATCTTTTCTTCCGTAGCTTTGGACATTAAAACTATCTCCTCTACAGAAGCCTGGAGATATCCATTTTCATCTATATTGCCTATTATAGTCTCACCTATTTCCCTAATCAGACTATCAGATGGTGAAAGATTAAGCTGCCAGATCAAATGTTCATAAAGGGTAGATGGCTTGGATAAGGTCTGATCAAATGTTGGCGTCTCTTCATCAATATCTTTAAAATAGCCTAATTCTCTGTTGTCGAGCCTGTCTTCATCCAGGTAATCTCCCCATTTTAATTCAAGACCATCAAGTGGTTTTACGCTTTCACCATTTTCCTGTCCTGAAACGTTCTCACTTTCTGAAACCTGTGAAGATTTAAAAGAATCGTCTTCATCTGTATCTGCAGTCTCTGAAATAGTTTCTTCAAGGATTGGATTTTCTAAAAGCGCCTGGTTTATTATCTGCTGTAATTCAAGTTTGGAAAGTTGAAGGAGTTTTATGGCCTGCTGCAGTTGAGGGGTCATAATGAGCTTCTGGGAAAGCCTGATATCTAATTTCGTGTCCACTTTTTCTCCTCTATGCTGTCAGTCACAATGTCATCATATCCCAACCTGAATCTCTCGCCTAAATATGCAGATCTAACCTCGGCACTTTTTGCAACCTCTAATGGGGTTCCTGATTTGAGTATTACACCTTCATTAATAATATAAACCCTGTCACAGACTTCAAAAGTGTGTTGTACATTATGGTCTGTAATTAATATTCCTATATTTTTTATTTTTAATTGAAGGATAATCTTCTGAAGATCTATGACTGAGATTGGGTCTATTCCTGCAAAAGGTTCGTCAAGGAGTATAAATGTGGGGGAAGAGGCAAGTGCCCTCGCTATCTCTACCCTCCTTCTCTCCCCCCCTGATAATGTGACTGCCGGCTGCCTGGCAAGATGTATCACATTCAGCTCTTTTAACAGGGATTTCAGTTTGTCCTTTTGCTCATAAGGTGAGATAGACTGAAACTCCAAAACCGCCAAAATATTTTCTTCCACTGTTAATTTCCTGAAGATAGACGGCTCCTGTGGCAAATAACACAGGCCAAGTCGTGCACGTCTGTAAGTGGGCAGATCAGTTATATCAGTGGAATCCAACAATATCCTCCCTGAGGAAGGTTTGAAAATACCGGTAATAATCGAGAAGATTGTAGTCTTTCCAGCACCATTTGGGCCGAGGAGACCGACCACCTCACCTGGATTCAACGACAGACTAACATTGTTTACTACCTTATGACCTTTATATATCTTCTCTAAATTTTCAACCATAAGTGTCATCATCACCGTATTAAATCCATCCATCTATACCCAATTATTCCTACCTCGGATGTATTATAGCCTCTCCTCCCTCTACCACAACCCTGTCTTCCTTTATATAAACAGTAATCTTCTTACCTTTGAGTTCATCCCTCCCCTCCCGGACATTGGGGGAACCTGTAAAAACCATCTTTTCATCATTTTTAAAATACACGACCTTATCAGATAAGATAGTCCTTTCTCCCTGTGTAAACTCAACATTTTCAGTTGCAGTAATAATTGAAAGGTCTCTCTTTTTCTCGATATTATCCATTTGTCCCTGCTCATCTTGTGTAATTGAATTAAAAACAACTTCCACCTTATTTGCCTTAAGCCTTATTGAGTCACGCTCGACAATCACATCCCCCTCAAAAAATATCGTATTCTCCTGGTTCTTAAGAGTCATCTTTTTAGATGTAATAGATATTGCACCATCCTGATCCTTTGTAATGAAATGTGTGGCTGATATCTCCTCCCCTCTTGTAGTCGTGACAGCAAATAAAAGTATCGGTATGCAAGCTATAATTATTATTGAAAACTTATTTCCATAGGGTCGCCCGAATGTTCTTATTGATTTCATATCTCCCACTATCTATGTTTGCAACAAGTTCTTCCCCTTCAAGAACAAATTTCCTGCCTTTTAGATAAACCTTACCATGACTGTGAATCTCCCTTTTATCTTCCAGCCATTCAACATTTCCGGTTTTGATAAAAATGCCCTTACCAATTGATATATCTACATCCTTTTCCTGTTTCTCAACAAAAAATGTATTTTTATTTATATTGTATCTGCCTTTTTCACCGGTAAGTTTTACAGGAGCCCCCCCCTCAGGGTTATAAATTATTTCTATATCATTGACTGTTGCATCTTCTTCATCTTTATATATTATGGCATTCTTCGCCCTTATATCCCACTCTATATCTTCTCCTTTTAAACGTATAACCTGGAGATGATCTAAACGTTGAGAAAGGTTCCCAAGCGAAACAGTATCGAATGTTTCAACCCTCTTTCCCTCTCTCCAACTTATAACTACCACAATAAGAACAAGGAAAAGAAACGGTATTATAAATACCCATTTAGATAACCTGTAAGTAGCCATCTATTTTAGAACTTTTGGAATGGATTTTAGCACAAAGAATAAGACAAGTAAAGGTTTATCAGCATGATTCTTGCATGCAACTAATTTACCGTGAAAATTCACGAGCTCGTAGGGACAAACCTTTAGGTTTGTCCACTTCTATGCCGGTTTTGGACAGACCTAAAGGTCTGTCCCTACATCCTTTTCATGAGCGTGGGTGACAATTGATAATGTCATGAACGTTTAGGCAATATCATATGAGTGATAAATTTCTTACCTATTATAAACAGCATAAGAAGATGTTTTACATGGCAGGGGTTGGGATAGTTTCTTCATATCTCCTTCTATCACTTGTATTCAGTGACCTTGGTCTCTTTAAATACTTCTCCATGAAAGGCGAATATAAACGTATAAATAAAGACATTTCCAGGCTTAAGACAGAGAATGAAGGATTGCGTGGAGAGGTAGAGTCACTAAAAAAAGACCCCGATTACATAGAAGCATTGGCAAGAAAGAGGCTTGGACTGGTAAAGGATGGAGAGCTGATTTATAAATTCCCTGACAAGGAAGACAAGGAAGAAAGAGTAAACAAGGAAAAGGATTGAAGATCCCTGCAGCAAGCTGCAGGGAATCTTCGAAATGTAAGGTACTTATCATTTTAATATTCGCTTGCTAACCCCGCAGCAAGCTGCGGGGATTGCGCAAGCTATGCATTTTCAAAGGAAAAATAAACATGAGTGACCGGCCATTATACATAAATTTTCTCTGGCATATGCACCAGCCATACTACAGAGACCCTGTATCTGAGAAGTTCATTATGCCCTGGGTAAGGCTGCATGGTATAAAAGATTACTATGACATGGTGGCAAGATTAGAGAACTACCCCTTGATACATCAGACATTTAATATGGTGCCTTCCTTGATAGAGCAGATTCTTAAATACACAGATGAGGGAGGGACTGATGAATACATGGACCTGACCCTCAAACCTGCAACAGAGCTGACAGTTCAGGATAAGTTATTTATCTTAAACAACTTCTTTTCACTACAATGGGACAACATGCTGTTTGTCTATCCACGATACAGAGACCTGCTGGAAAAGAGGGGATATGAACCAAACCCGCAGGCGCTTGAGAGGGCCTGCCGCAGGTTCAATCCACAGGATTTTCTTGACCTCCAGGTATGGTTTAATCTGGCATGGTTTGATCCAATGTTTAAGGATACTGACCCGCTTTTGAAGACCCTCATAGAACGGGGACGTGACTTTACTGAGGATGAGAAGATGGCGGTGATAAATAAACAGCTTGAAGTTATGAGGATGATCATCCCTGAATACAGGAAGATGATTGAAAGGGGACAGATAGAGGTGTCCACATCACCATATTATCATCCTATACTGCCGCTATTGTGCGACACAGATATTGCAAAGACAGCCATTCCCGGGGTCATGTTGCCAAAGAAGAGGTTCAGACACCCGGAAGATGCAAAGGCCCAGATTGAGAAGGCTGTAGCTTTTCATAAAAGGATATTCGGAACACCACCGAATGGAATGTGGCCATCAGAAGGTTCTGTGAGTGAAGATATACTCTCTTTTATCAGTGATGCAGGAATAAAGTGGATAGCAACGGATGAAGAGATTTTAGCAAAATCGCTTGATATACATTTCCACCGCGGACTTGCGGATGATGACGGTGTCCCTGAGGCGCTGTATAAACCATATTATGCAGAGAAATTTGGATACAATGTCTCAATGGTATTCCGTGACCATCAGCTCTCTGATCTGATTGGTTTTGTATACTCTAAATGGGACAGCAAAAGGGCTGTGGATGATCTGATCGAGCGGCTTCACAGAATCAGGAAAAGTGTATCAAGGTATGATGAAGACCATCTTGTCTCTATAATCCTGGATGGAGAGAATGCATGGGAGCACTACAGAAACGATGGGCATGACTTTTTATCATACCTTTATGAGAGGTTAAGTACAGAGAGTGCGTTCAAGACTGTAACTGTAGGCGAGTACCTTACAGAACATCCGGCTACAAAGAGGATCGACAGGCTTTTCCCTGGTTCCTGGATCAACCATAACTTCAAGATATGGATTGGAGATGAAGAGGACAATTCAGCATGGGATCTGTTAAGCGAGACAAGAGATTTTCTTATGTCAAAACATCAGGAACTGAAGGCAGATAATAATAAAAAGAAGATGTTCGAAGAGGCACTTGAGAAGATATATATAGCTGAAGGGAGCGACTGGTGCTGGTGGTTTGGAGATGAACACAACTCAGGTATGGATGATCAGTTTGATCAGTTGTTCAGGTCCCAGTTGATGGGTGTTTATAAGATACTCGGGAAAGAGCCGCCTGAGCAATACCAGATACCGTTATTAAGAGAAGACAGGAGGAGCAAACTAACGAGGGAACTTGTTGCCTTTATAAAGCCGGAAATCGACGGGGTTGTTACAAGTTATTATGAATGGCTGCCGGCAGGGATATACGACCCGAGGGCTACAGGCGGCGTGATGCACCAGGTGGAAAGTATTGTTTCAGGGATATACTATGGGTTTGACCTGAAAAACCTCTTCATCCGCCTTGATACAGGGGTAAACCTCTCTTCACCTAATGTGTTTGGCCTCACCTTTAATCTCCATATATTGAAGCCCCATGTAAAGCGGATAGAGATAAAGATACAGAAGCAGGGAAATATATCTGCATCACTTTATGAGAAAAAGGACGGAGATAAGTGGAGTAAGGCGCAGGACATCAATAAGGTAGCAGCAAAAGATATTATAGAGATAGCAATACCCTTTAAATTAATGAAGGTATCTGCCAATGAAGAGGTCCAGTTTATTATCTCCGTTGCAAGGGGAGAAGAAGAGATCGAGCGATGGCCCGGTCGTGGTTACCTCTCCTTTGATGTTCCCACTGAAGAATTCGAGGCAATAAGGTGGTGCGTGTAATTGTTTGAATAAATCTCAGATTAGAATACGCCAGGTTTTTCTCATAAAGTAACACTATTTTTGTCCTTGACATACCAGATTAATTAGTCTAAATTTGCATCCATGAACGAGTTTGAAGATCTCCTTAAAAAACTCCAGGATGAACGCTTTGTCCACAGTATTTCTGAACTTACCTATGATAAGCTATTTGCCCTCTGGCATCTTAGTCCTGCAGTAGAACATCAATTAAGTGAGATCATCTCAAAGGTGATTATTGGATTATTTTCTATCAAATATTTATCACATATTAATGAAATGGTAATTTCAGAGGCTGATCTGGATGATAGGACTACATCCTATGACCTTTCTGATAACGAAAAGATAAGGCGGATAACAGAGAAACTGAGCAGCTCTGAGAAATTTAAGACAATCCTTGAAGAGGATATCCTTCCTCAGTTAATTGATATTATTGAGAATACCAAATCAAAAGACTTAACTGAACTTACCCGGGTTGCCCATTCGGGTGATTACCTCTTATCGGCACTGAATGATTTAAAGGTTTCAGAAGACCCTGAATATTCACTCTGGATTGAATCAATACCTGAGTATTATGAAATGGACTTGAGCCATATGAGGCTTAAGAAAAGGGCCATGCCTATGAGAACAAGGAAAAGGTCCGCACTATTATTAGATAAATGGGTAACAAATCTGGATCAGCATACACCTTCTGACCATGCTGTAATTGAAGATGGCAAGGTCATATCCATTAAACCCTGGATAAAAGAGCGACGCAGGCAGTTATTAGGTTTTAACCGAAGACCTAAGGAAAATATAAGACCAAATATCAGAATGGTTGAATCCAATTGAGTCCGCAGCAGAATCGTTACTTGGATATCATAGAAAAGATAAAGGATATTGACTGCTATCTGAAGAGTATTACAGCAAGCAGGCCTGCCATAATACCTGAAAATTCCATTAAAGAGGTAGAGATAAAACGTGATGTATCTCATGAATTTGCTTTACCCGGCGATAAGAGTGATCATTTTTCAATCGAGGTGACCGATAGGATCACCTTCACACCTGATGAAGGACCATTTCAGATTGAGGTTATAATAGGGGCATCAATAGTCCTTATTGAGGCCCTGTCTCCCGGAGATATTACAAACCTTATCAGTACAAAAAAGAATATTCTTTCACTTATCAATCAATGTTTACCGCATTCGTCAGCAATAATAGCACATATAACAGATAAGATGGGTTTTTCTCCAATGATATTTTCATCAAGGATTGCCTTAAGAGAATACGAGATCAATAATGAAAGTAGACTTTCCAATAGATGAGCGGAGTGAAAAATTTTTAAAAGACCTTGAGTCCGATGAAGATATAAGCGCAATAATATCCCTCCTCTTATCCAGGAAGGGAGAGGATTTCTCCAATTATGCGTCTATCATATGCTTCTGCTTCAGGGAGAAAGACCTTATTGACCTCGCTAATGTTAAGACCCTTCCTGAGAAGGTAAAGTCCTGGGCAAAGAAGAAGATGTTAGAGGGGGACCCTACCTTTATGGAATTTTTTAAACGCCTCTTTTCTCTTTATTCGAGCTTCTCACAGACAGAGGAGGGGCTTTCTATACTTGGAAAAAGAAGGAGCATCTTCCCTGAGATTTATGTTTTTCACAGGCTCAGAGATGTTTATGGGTACAGTCCAAAGAATGTTGTACGGAGAGATTGTTATGTCGTGATTGGAAACTGGGATACAAGACGTGACAGGACAAGGGAAGAGGGGCAAAAGATAGATATAGGCGCCTGGGACCCTGATAAAGAGAGCGGCCAGTGCTATGAATGTAAGGTGAAGTTTTATATTAAAGAAAAGGAGCACCAGCTCCACTTCTTAGAGGCGATTCGCGACCACTCAGAGGGGAAGATACATGTGTTTTTAGCAAGCTTTGCCCCAAAGAAGGTTGTTTTAAGGCAGCTTAATAGTTTTTTCCCCGGGAGAGATTTCAGTAAAATTAATATATTCGGTATAGATGAATTAAAAAATCTATAGGGGCTCCTCTCCTATCTCATGCGGGCTTGGGACACCGAATCTTTCGCGTTCACGTTCAATCTGCTCGAGTTCCTCCTGTTTTTGTTTACACTCAATGCAGTATATGGCAAATGGTACCGCCTTTAATCTCTGATCACTTATCTCAGTCCCGCAATCCTCGCATATGCCGTATGTACCCTGCTCGAGTTTTTCTAATGCATGGTCAATTTTCTCGAGGGTATCTTTTCTCAGGTCTATAAGAGAAAGTCCTGTCTCCTCTGCAAGATCAGTAAGTGCCTTGTCCCCCTCGTCAAGGGCAGTGTCGAGCTCACTTTTATAGTCCTTTCCGAGCTGTTGAAATAGCTTTTGCTTGACCTCATTCCATATCTCCCGTTTTTTTTCAATAAGCATCTTTTGCAGTGCCTCTTTCTTTTTCTTTGACATCATAGTCTGTCTACCTCCTTCTGGAATGGTATTTTAAAAGGACTAACATACAGGATATTTCCCTTGCAATAGTTCCTGGCAAAACTGTTCTATCTCGGAAAGTTCTTTATTTATTATATCCTTAACCTTTTTAGAGACAGAGGAAAATGATATCCTCTGTTCGGGCAATACCTGTGCTGATACTATAACAGGAGTATTTATGGGTGTCCCGATCTGGCTTCCAAGCCATACATATACCTCTTTAACACCATCAACACCTTCATAAATATTATGAGCCATCTTGTGTGATAAGATATTGTAGATCTTGCCAACATGGCTGACAGCATTCTTGCCGGCAGCCGCTTCAGCCGCAGAGGGTCTGTTAAGGGCTATTATCCCGTTCACTCTGTTGCCCCTTCCTACTTCACCTGAATCAGCATCCTCAGCAGAGGTTCCGAGTACACTAAGATATATTCCTCTCAGCCCCCGGCCTTTGCTATCCAGGGTATTAAAGTGTATCTTTAATTTATCAATACTGTTACATTTTGTTATGGCAAATTCTTCTATTTCCTTCTGCACTATCTCTTTTTTTTCAAAATATGACTGCTCATCTGATATATATCTGTCGATTAATGGCATGGCTATGGTCAGTATGAGCTCCCTGTCCCTTCTGAAACCCATGATCTTTACATCCTCCCCTGTCTCAGGGAATCTTTCCTTAAACTCTTTTGAATTCAGGTATAACTCTACTTCCAGTACTATCCTCTCTGTCTCTGAAAGGGGTGCATAGCCAACTGCTGCAGAT